>JAKMDG010000561.1 GCA_022428035.1 Longimicrobiales bacterium | reverse complement strand
GGCGTCGTTCGTACGTGGTCGCTCAATCACGACATCGGTCATGCGGCCATCGGACGCGGTCAGACGGTTCACCTGCCAGGACAGCCCTTCCTCCGACCGGTACACGAAGTCCGACCGCCACGAACGCCCGGGTGTCTCCGAGCGCAGAATCTGCGCTGAAATCTTGTTCGTTCGCGGTACGACCTCGGTCAACGCGAGCGCAACACCGGTGAGCATCACACCTGCCAGCAGCAAGGGCGCGACCAAACGGTGGAACGAGATCCCCCCGGCCTTCGCCGCCACGATCTCTCGATGCATCGTCATCCAGTGCACCGTAAACACGGTCCCGAGTAGTGCGGCGATCGGGAAGCACCACTGAATGAAGAGTGGGTAGAGGTAGACGTAGGACAGCGCGACCTCTTGAAGAGAGAGCCCACGGTCGATGTAGTCATCGAGGTGCTCTGCAAGATCGCCCAGCACGAAGAGCGGTGGGGCGCAGAGCAGGAAGAGGCTGAAGAGCGCCAGGAAGTTCTTGACGATCAATCGATCCAGAATCCTCATGGAGAATCAGTTCCCCTTCGTGCTGTAGATCCGCCGAAGAAGCCGGCAATCGCTTCTCCGAAGCCGGTACGACTGGTTCCTGACGTGTGGCCCATGCGGCGGAGCAACCCCACGCCAATCAGGAAGAAAATCACATTACCCAGCCACATCGTGATCGCTGGGCTTGCGACCCGACGGTCGGCCAGTGCCTCTCCGCCCAGAAGCCCTACGTAGTAGACGAAGAAAATTACGCCGGAGGCGACTACGACGAAGCCGATCCCGGCACTCGGAAAACGAAGCGCCAGGGGTGGACCTATGAGGACAAAGACCAGACATGCGATGGCAATGGCCAGCTTCTTGTGAATCTCCACCTCGAAGCGGTTCACGGACTGCTGCAGTGCCGCGCCCCGTGCAGCGCGTGCGCGTGACCCGGAGACGATCTGCTGGGACATCGGGTCTCGCTGGATGTATCGGCCGCGGAGCCCCGCGCCCAGCATGTTTCGTCTGCTCCCTTCAGCCGCGACCGCTGAGTCGGCGTCGATGGGTCGATTCAGCGCGATCCTGACGGCTTGCATCGTCTGGCCTCGGCTCTCGGCGACGATGGTGTCGAGTTGCTGTTGCCGCTCGGCGGCATTGCTCAGCAGCATACCGAAGCCCATCTCGCGATCCGAACGATCTGCGCCGCCAAATCGGCGTTCCAGTTCGTTGCCGACGTCTCTCAGTGGCACGACCTGTTCACTGAAGTACAGTCGCTGGAAGCCACCAACCCGGTCGTTCTGTACCTCGTGCACGACACCGTTGTACAGCGTCAGGTAGAGGTCCGTGCGCGTGTCGTTGAACGCCATCTCGCCCGACTCGGCATAGGTCGTCCGATGCAGCGCCGGATCGTTAGAGTCGAAAATCGTAACGTTTTCGAGCTCGTTCGTGTCGTGATCGATTCGGTCTGCTGTGAGGAAGTAACGATTCACACCGACCCCGGTGCGCAGTTCGTTTACGACCTGTTCTCGTAACTCGAGGGTAGGACTCTTGCGACCGATATCGAGCAGGAGGTTCTTTAGCGCATGATTAGAATCCGGCAGCACAGAGTCGTTGAAGAAGAGCATCACCAGGGTCGCGATGACGCCAAGGCCGAAAACTGGGAACATCATTCGCGCAGGTCGGACACCACCGGCGGACATTGCGGTGATCTCGTTGGACGCCGCCATGTCGCTGAAGGCGTAGAGAACCGCGACGAGCACCGCCATCGGGAGTGAAAGCGCAATGGTGTGGGGTACCGACAGGATCAGGAACTCGACGATGACCTGCCACGGGAGCCCCTTGCCCACCAGTGAGTCCACGCGCTGTGCCACCGCGTTGACGAAGAGCAGCCCGGTAATCGTCGCGAGCGCGAACAGAAACGGGCCCAGGTGGGCGCGGATCAGGTATATGGGGAGGACTCCCTTGCGCACTACAACGTTCTCTCTGTCGACTGTGAATCCCAGTTCCCGAACACCGGGCTGTCCCTACACCGATTTTCGCAGCGTGTTCGCAGAGCGACCGCGGTCTGACTCTGTTGAAGCACACTCGCGTTCGGACCCGCATCGACCCGCAGCGTGATCCCACAACTCCTGACCCTTCTCGCAGCCCTGATCGCTCCCGTTATGGCGGGGCATGACGGAGTGCGTGTGGACGTCGGGCGGAATGTAATCGACGCACGCCTCGACGTCCCGGCCGACACGATCCTGAAAGTGGCTCTCGATGAGCCGGCCGCATCGGTGGGTCTGGGCTTGACCGCCGACCAGGGCGAGCCGCACGTCATCCTGGGTATGCGGCGCATTCGCGTCTCGTCAGCGGGTCTTGGGCGTCCGAGACGTGAGGACCGTGTCGCTCCGCTCGGCAGGGGGCTTCGGTACAGAACCATACGCGACGCACTGGTACGTGCCAGGTTGCGAGCAGATGCCGGAATCAGGGATCGACTGTCGGCGCCGTCGCCGCTCGACATGGCTCTGCAGGCACGACCCTACGAGCTGGAGATGCTCGGTAGCGCCCGATACCTGCCGCCAGTCGCACTCGTTGGGCCGGTGACTCCGCCGGCAGATGGCAGCCGTTTCGTCACCGAATATGCCGATCTCGCTCTGAACGTCCGCAGCCGCATGGAGCTGGGTGGTGACTGGACGCGGTTCCAACCTTGTGACGCACGATTCGGGGCGGGGTGCAATCCCTCTGTCCTGCCTCAGCTGAGCCCGGACCTGCAGTTCGGGGTCCAGGTCAGCGGAACGATCCTGGATCGAGTAACGGTCGACGTCGACTTCGATCAGGCTCGCGAGTTCGACGCGGCGAACCGGATCAATTTCCTCTATCAGGGGGGTGAGGACGATGTGCTCCGCCAGCTGGAGGTCGGCGACGTCACGTTCCGGCTTCCCCAGTCGAGATTCCTGACCGAGGGGCTGCCAGCGGGTAACTTCGGTTTCCAGGCGGAAGGTCAGGTGGGCCCTGTCGACTTTCAGACCGTGTGGGCGCAACAGCGCGGTGATCTGAACTCCCGCTCCTTCCAATTGACGGGGTTTGGTGATCAACGTGCATTCGTCCAGGAGGATACCCTGGTTCTGGATGACGCCGACTACGTACGCGGGCAGTTCTTCTTCCTTGTCGATCCTCGCGAGATCGATGACTACCCGCATGTCGATGCTCTCGAGCTGGACCCGGCCTCAGCGCCGCCCACCGTCGCTCCGGGCGACCAGCTCATCCAGCTCTACCGGTTCGAGGACGATCCCGTCTTCCAGCAGCAAGTCGAGGGATTCATTCAGCTTGATGCCGTAGCGGACGACGGCACGAACCCGCCCGTCCGCGAGTCGGGATGGTTTCGTAATCTCCAGCAGGGGACCGACTTCTTCGTCCATCCCAGCGGACTCTGGATCGCTCTGCGCCAACCGCTGAGTCGTGAGGAGATGCTGGCGGTCACCTATGTGACGGCGGCTGGTGACACGATCGGTGACTACAACCCTGAGATCATCTACAACCAGGGGGGGCGGCCCGAACTCCAGCTCTTGAAGGCCTCGGGTGCAAACCATCAGCCCGGGCGGCCGACATGGGATCTCGAGATGCATCAGATCTATCGTGTTTCCGGATCGGCGGACGTCGAACCGGGCTCTGTCTCGCTCTCGGTTTCGCTCGGTGAACTCTCGGCCGGGCGCACCTTCAAGCGTCGGTTGTCGGGGGCTGACATCACCTTCCTGAGACTGTTCGGACTTGACGAGGAGGCGCCGGTCGATGCCCTCGATCCGGCGTTCGTTTATTCGCCGAGTCAGGAGTTCTTCCAGGATCAGCCGCCGGTACAGGGGTCATTCATCGTTTTTCCAACGTTGCGGCCGTTCGCGCAGCCTCCGCCTGTGCCGTCCCTCGGGCTGATCGAGGGGGTGACGCAGACGATCCTGGGCGAGGATGCCAACCAAGCGATCTACGAAGAAGAGGATCCCTTCGAGCGTGACAACGCCGGCCGCTTTCGCCTGACGCTGTCGTACCGTCTCCGATCCGAAGGAGTGATCTCGTCATTCTCGCTCGGCGCGTTCGGGATTCGCGATGGTAGTGAACGGATCTTTCTCGGGGATCGGATCCTGGTCCGTGGCGCGGACTACGAAATTGATTACGACGTCGGTCAGGTGCAGCTGCTCGAGCCCGACATCCTTTTCGCATCGTCGCCCAACGCAAGCGTTCGAGCTTCGTGGGAGCAGCGCAGCCTCTTTCAGGTCACGCCGACTCAGGTGTTCGGACTGCGCACGAGCAGCGCCCTGGGAAGCCGGGGTGGGATCGATCTGCTTGGCCTGTACCAGTCCGAGCGGACGGTCGTCACCCGACCAATCCTCGGTACCGAGCCGGGTGCGGCACTGTTGGGTGGGCTGAGTGGCCGATATGACGCGCCCATCGGATGGTTCGATCGATTCCTGGAACGGGTGCCGGGGCTCAACTTTGCGGGCACGTCGTCGTTCTCGGCGGATGGCGAGGTCGCCTTGTCTGTGCCGAACCCCAACACGCTCGACCAGGCCTTCGTGGACGACTTCGACGGAACGGCGCAGATCCCGATCGGCCTGACGTCTCAGAACTGGCAGCTCGCGAGTGCTCCGACTGCACGCGACGGTGCGGAGACCGTGCTTCCGGGGGTCGTGGATGCGACCACGGCGGGGCCGCTCGTCTGGCAGCACAGGTGGATCCTGAAGGCACCGAACGGAGACAGTCTGGGCGTCCGCGAGGGTCTGTTCCCGAGAACGGATATCGACAACCAGATCCGCCTGGCTGGCTCTGAGGTTCGCGAACCCGGATTGCGCATGAGCCTCGGACAGGGAGGCGCGTCGGGTCAGCCCGGATGGCGTTCCACCATGACACCCCTGTCCACCAATGGACTGGATCTGACGAAGACCGACTTCCTTGAATTCTATGCTGCCGCTGACGGAGCACTGAATCTGATCATCGACCTCGGAACGGTGAGCGAAGACGCGTTCTTTCTCGGGCCGGGGAATGCGACCAACGGGACCCGTAGTGACGGTCGTCTGTGGGGTCTGGGCGAGCTTGACCAGGAGGCTGATCCACGGCGGGGGGAAATCTGGAGCGACCTCCGCGACGAGCTCGGCGTCTGGGCCGAGTCGTGTGAGGCGGCGCGTGGCCTGATTTATCCTCTTGGGGATCCTCGAGCGGTGTGCACGCGCGGGAACGGTCGCCCCGATTCCGAAGACCTGGACGCGGACGGGAACCTGGATATAGCTGAACGCCACCTGAGGTACGTTGTCTCGCTCGATGGGCTGTCACCCTTCCTGGCTCGGTCCCGCGCGGAGACAGGAACTGAGTTCCAGCTCTACCGAGTGCCCCTTCGTGGCGCAGGTGCG
>JAKMDG010000534.1 GCA_022428035.1 Longimicrobiales bacterium | reverse complement strand
GTCGGGGGGAGGGCTGTCCCCGTGAGCGGGATGGCCCTGCGCGAGGAAGCGGCGCCTCTGGTCCCACGAAACCGCAGGGCCCTGGCGGCCCTGTGCTTGATCTTGTCGATGGTGGCCACCGCCTGCGCCGGAGGAGGCGAATCCCGCATCGTTGCCTTCGGGGACGTGCACGGCGACCTGGAGGCCGCACGCAGCGCGCTGCGGCTCGCGGGCGCCATCGACGAGCAGGACCGCTGGATCGGCGGCGAACTGATTGTCGTGCAGACGGGTGACCAACTGGATCGTGGCGATCAGGAACGAGCCATCCTGGATCTCTTCGAGCGGCTGCGGGTCGACGCGAGAGCCGCGGGTGGTGCATTTCACGCCTTGCTGGGCAACCACGAGCTGATGAACGTGCGGGGTGACCTGCGCTACGTGACGGACGGCGGGTTTGCCGACTTCATGGACGTCGTGGCGTACGAGCCAGGCGACTCTCTCATGGTCTGGGACGGCGCATCGGGGACCTTCAGAGCCGCGACGCTCGCTGACTTCGAACCACGGCAGCGCGCCCGGATGGCCGCGTTCATGCCCGGAGGGCCGTACGCCGAGCTACTGGCGCGGCGTCAGGTCATTCTGCAGGTCGGCGACAACGTGTTCGTGCACGGTGGGGTACTCCCGAGTCACGTCGCCCACGGGATCGATGAGATCAACCACGCGGCGCAGAGGTGGCTCCGGGGAGAGGCAGAACTCCCACCCGTGCTGTCGGGTCCACAGAGCCCCCAATGGACTCGCTTGTATTCCTCGGATCCCGACTCTGTCGCATGCGGGGTGCTCGAAGAGGCGCTGACCGCCCTGGACGCCGAGCGAATCGTCATGGGACACACCCGGCAGGAGGCCGGGATCGCCAGCGCGTGCGGCTCGCGTGCGTGGCGTATCGATGTCGGCCTCGCCGCCTACTACGGGGGTCCCGTGGAGGTCCTCGAGATCGTCGGTGATTCGGTGCGGGTCCTCCGGGGCGCCCACTGAGGTGCGATCTCCGGCCCGGTGAAGTCGTGGCCGGGAAGGGGGCTGGCGGGACTCAGGAAATCCCGAGGCTACCGACCCACGAGACGAGGTCGGCTCTCGCCGCCGCCTGGGTCGGGGTCAGGCCGAGCTGAATGAGGTCGGTCCCCTCGTACGGATCGGCGAGGAGATCGAACAGCTGCTCCTCTCCGCTCGGACGGACGATCAGCTTGTACTGGTCCCCCCGGGCCGTGGTCCACATGCCCGCGCCGGCTTCCTCGATCCCGCTGTAGGCGTAGTCCCTATGGGGCGCGGCGGCGCTGAGGAGGGGCGAGAACGAGCGGCTGTCGTGGATCTGTGACACGGACACGCCCGCGAGTTCGGCGATGGTCGCGAAAAGGTCGGTGCTGCTGATCACACTGTCGTCCGTGCCCTGGCGTTGGAGCTGTCCGCCGGAGACCAGCATCGGGGTGTTGATCCCACCCTGATACACCGAGCCTTTCGCGGTACCGGACGTGTAGGGCGCCTGCACGGTCTGGCGCGGTGATCCGTTGTCTCCGATGAAGATCACCGTGGTCTCCGCCCGCTCAGCCGGGGACAGGCTGTCGAGCAGCCGTCCGATGTGGAAATCCATCGCCTCGATCGCGGCCATGTAGTAGGGCAGGCCGTCCATCCCCGGTTGATACGGAGGCAGGGTCCCCTGCACGTGGGTATCGGTCGGGGGTACATGGAAGGGAGTGTGTGGCGCATTGTACGCCAGCCAAAGGAACCAGGAGTCGTCCTGGGCTTGAAGCCAGTCGATCGCGAGATCCGTGAGCACCTCGGTGCTGTATCCAGTCTCGGTCGTCGTCACACCGTCCGACGTCAGAGGCCACGCGTAATAGTCATCCACGTCCGACGAGAGCACGCCGGCGTAGTAGTCGATGCCTATCGACTCGGGGTTGAAGGACGCGGAGCGGGCGAGGTGCCACTTGCCGACCACGGCCGTCTTGTATGGTCGGTCCGAGGCGCTGGCGATGTAGGCCTGAAGCGTGGTCTCGGTCGATGCCAGCGCCGCGCCCGAGCGCGTCACGCCGGTGCGAAAACCGTGGCGCCCGGTGATGATGGAGGCACGGGTAGGCGCGCACGTGGGTGTCACCCAGAGATTGGTGAACGTCAGCCCACTCGTCGCGAGGCCGTTCAGCGTCGGGGTGGCGGGCTTGATCGCTCCCTCGGAGAACCCGGGCATGGCGTCCTTCCCCAGATCATCGGCGATGATGAGGAGAATGTTGCGATCGGAGTCGACCGAAGAGGTCGGTTCGGTCGGGACGAGCGTCGACTCGGGGGAGGTGCAGGCGCAGACGGCCAGGAAGAGTGCGAGGACGCTGTTTCGGTATTGAGGCACGATCCACCTGTGAGATCGAGTGACTTCGGGACGTCCGGGCGTCTAGCTGCCCGAAATCCGGACGTCGTCGAGGTAGCACATCTCGCTGACTGCACCCGTCTCGCACTTGAAGCGCACCGCGGTCGCAGAGGGTGAAAGCGTGAACGTCCGAGTCTGGAAGTCGCTGTTGTCCTCCCGGCCCGTGCCGAGATGCTCGAGCGAGATCCAGCTTCCGTCGAACACCTGCACCTCCCAGTCGTCGGCGGCGTCGAGGCCGACCAGCATGCGCCGGTACGTCAACTGGACCGACGAGAAGCCCACTGCGTCGAAGGAGGCTTCGATGAAGCTGTCCTTGCCCGAGCCCGTGCGCTTCGCGCGGGCGCTGTAGAGACCTTCGGCCGCGTTCTCCGAGACGACCGACCACCGACGCCCCGAGCCGTATACCGACCACTCGGCGAGCGAGCCACTCTCGAAGCCATCCGCGAAGATGGAGCCGGGGGGCGGAGGATCGGTCTCGTCTTCGTCCGCCGGATCCGAGCATCCCGGGTCGGCGAGGTCGACCCATCCGTCGGAGTCGTTGTCCACGCCGTCGGAGCAGGCAGGCGGTACCGGGTCGGCCTCGTCGGTGTCTGCGGCATCGGCACACCCCGGGTCCGCGAGGTCCACCAGGCCATCGGAGTCGTTATCCACCCCATCGGAGCACGCGGGTGGTCCCGAACCGGGCGCGCGCGTGATCGGCTGCTTGAACACCCAGTCGACCATCGTCCACAGCATCGGCCAATCACTGCCGTCGGGGCCGTCCGACAGCTCGGAGCCGAAGTCGGTGCCGTCCCGGTCGTCGTCCTCCTCGATTTCCGGATGTGGGCCGACGAGCACGGCTCTTCCGGCGCCGTAATCGATCCCGATCACCCCCGGGGCTCCGTCCGCCGCCGGGTTTGTCGGCACGACCCACGAGGCGAAGGTCTCGATCACCTGACCTTCGTGCGGTACGAAATACGGCTCGCCGTAGTAGAGAACGTCTCGCCGGGCCGGTTCGAAGACGTTCGCCTCGAATTCGAGATTCATGTCCATCGGAGTCATGACATACTCGGGCCACGGCGCGATCTCTTCGATCGGGCCGATGCAGTCGCCGTCGAATACATCGGAGGGATAGTCGAGGTAGTCGCCCTCCCAGATCGTCACGTCGCACAGGTAGAAGGCGCCCGCGCTCATTCCGATGTACGCACCGCCCGAGGAGATGAAGTCGCGGATGTGCTGGTCACCTGAAGCCGTCAGAGACTGATTGTAGTTGCCGGCCCAACCGCCGGGCATGAACAAACCGTCGTATCGCCCCACGAGCTTCCCGCGGTTGATCTGATTCTTGCCGACCGCCTCCCAGGTGTGACCCTTCCACGTGAGAAAGTTGGTGAAGGCGAGGATGCTGGGCTCCCATGTCCCGCTCCCGGTGTATACCGCCCAGTGCCGGGCGTATTCGGACTCCGCCGCCACGACCGCCGCCGCGGGCCCCGACGGTGCGGGAGCCATCTCGGCAGACGAGGGCGACAGGCCCGCGGGTTCACCGGAGCAGGCCCACGCCGTCAGCACCACCCCCAGCGTTGCGCCGACACCGCGTCGGCGCCTCACGACGACCCGGTGCACGTCACCGAGTTACTGGTCGGGTCATACGTCCAGCCCGAGCCGGTTACGGAATCCACGCATGCGCTGAACGAGAAGCTGCCCTTCTTCTTGGGCCCCGACACGTTCGCCACGCCGTTTGCATCCGTGACGGCAGAGCCGGTGCCGGAAACGTCACCGGAGAAGACGACCGTCACCGTGAGGCCCGAGACGCTCTGACCGGACTCGTCCACGACCGACACGGTCGCTTGGGCCCGGAGATTGCGGCCGCCCCCCGAGACGAGTTCGGCCGACATCGCTGATACGTGGACCGACCCTGGCTCGGGTGGGGCCACCGGTGTCGCCGATGCCTCCGGGCCTGCCGCGCTCTCATTGCCCGAGACATCGATCGAGGTGACGGCGTACGAGTAGGTGACCCCGTTCGTCACGGCGGTGTCGGTCCAGTCACTCTGCCCCACGGGAGCCGTGGTCTGGCGAGTCGGGGTCGGATCTGCGCCGGTCCATCGGTACACGTGGTAGCCGGCGAGATCGGGAGCCGACACGTCCGCCCAGTCGAGATCCACGACGGCGTCTCCGCCGCTCGCCGTCAGGCTCTGGGGCACAGCGGGCGGCGTCGAGTCGTCGCCACCGCCACCGCCACCGCCGCCGCCGCCGCCATCCCCTCCACTGAACGTCTGCCCGTCATTCGGGAGCCCGGGGCTCGACGGTGCAGGGGCCTGCCATGCGAAGGACGTCGCACGGTCCCCGGTGCCGACGAGCTGCAACGATCGGGCGCCCCGATCGTTGCCGGACTCCGACACACCGATGTCCGCGGCCGTCATGCCGGCTGCCGGGCCCGAGGTCGCCGTGAGCGAGCCCTCGTATGCGATGAAGTCCACGACCGACCCGGAGTCATCCACGAGGGCGATCCCGTCCGGGGAGCCGTTCTGGAGCCCGGGAAAGCTCACGGACACGGTTCCGAAACCACCCGACTGATCCGGGATCGAGCCACCCAGGTCGACGGAGCCATACACGCCACCGCCCGAGCCGTTGTACCCGACCACCGTCCACCCCGACACATCGGTCCCGGCGGGGCCTGCGATCTCGACGAACTCGTTCCGGTCGCCGCCCTTGTTGTCGTAGTGGAATTCATTGATCCACGGCGCGGTGGTTGTCCCGCCGGTCGGCGTCGCCGCCACCCCCGACGTCAGCGCCGACTCGTTGCCGGATCCATCGGTTGCCGACACGGCATAGGTGTAGGT
>JAKMDG010000529.1 GCA_022428035.1 Longimicrobiales bacterium | reverse complement strand
GGACAGCCTCGCCGCGACCTTCTCGAACTTCGGTCAGACCAACGTCGACGTCTTCTCGCCCGGAGTCGACATCCTCTCGACCGTGCCGGGCAGTGAATACGAGCGTGAAGATGGGACGAGCATGGCTGCCCCGGTCGTGAGCGGCGTCGCTGCGCTGCTCATGGCATACTTCCCTGACCTCGACGCGGCCGATGTACGCCGGATCATTCTGGAGTCTTCGGTAACGTACGCGGATCAGATGGTGGCGCGGCCCGGGGACGGTGCCCGGATTCCGTTCGGTCGACTCTCCGTCACAGGTGGCGTCGTGAACGTTTATGAGGCTGTGAGGATGGCGCTCGAGCAGAGGTAGTAGTTACCGCCATGCCTCCACGATGTCCTCCGCGATCAACCCCAGCGTCGCCTCCAACTCGAAGAAATCACCTGTGTTCTGATTGGTGAAGACCGAGATGATCGTGGGCCCGCCCTCGTAGAAGAGGATCCCCACATCGTTACCGGCGATTGGCGGCCAGTCTCCCGTCTTGTGCGCCACGTTCACGCCCTGGAACCGCACGCGCTGGGGCAGTCGGCTCGCGTAGAACTGGCGCGCCATGATCCCGACGATCTCCTCGCTTGCTGATTCGTCGGTCAGTTCGGCGGTCAGGATCTGCTCGAGCAGGCGGCCCATCTCCCGCGCGGTCGTCCGGCCAAGCCATGCGGTCGAATCTCCCTCGAATACGAACGACCGCGCGAACGCCTCCGGGTCGCCGGGGAATCCACGCTCGAAGACCTCTCGATTCGTCATGGATGCGTTCGCAGGATCCGCGCGGACCCACACATCCCGGAACAGATCACCTGTAGTCGCCCTCACACGGGTGTCCGCGTAGCCGTGCTCCTCGAGCAGCATATTGACCCGGTCGAGTCCGACGGCCTCGATCACCATATCGGTCGCCGTGTTGTCCGAGGTGATGATCATCTGTGTGACGAGGCCTCGAAGCGTCGGGCTGAGTCCTGGTTCGAACGTCTGGATCAGGCCGCTGCCCCGACGCATGTCTTCTGGCTCGACGGTGTAGCGTGCATCGAGGTCGAGTCGGCCCGAGGCGTCGTCCCGGAAGGCCTGTACCATCACAGGAATTTTGATAACGCTCAGCGTATTCATCGGGCGATCGGCGCGGATGGCGATCTCGCGCCCACTCGGAATGTGCTTCGCGTAGATCGAGCTGATGGCGTCGAGCGCGTCGAGTCGGGCTGCCACGCGGGCCTCGATCTCGGTGGGGAGCTCTGTAGCCTGTGAGGAGTCGTGGTCCGGATTCGTGGCCGTGCATGCCCCGAATGCGCTGCCGGCGAGGGCAAGTAGACAGAGGCGCCAGGGGGCAGTCGTGCGTGGAGGCATGGGCCTCTCCGGGGTGCGGAAGAACGTATGCGTCTGAGAAGCTAGGTCCGGGTGCACCGGACCGGCGAGTATCAGGCGTCACCAGCTCGTCGCTGACGGCACAGCTGAGGTGCTGGCTCGTTCCTGCTCGACAAGGAGCGTGGAGGCCTTGATTGCGAGAGGTTAGACTCCCCGAGCATCGTCACATCTCTTCGCGAGTGTCCGCCCATGAGCGGCTTCTATGTCGGCTCCGAAGTGGGCCGTCTTCGGAAGGTCCTGGTCCATCGCACTGGGCTGAGTCTTCAACGACTCACGCCGTCGAACGCGAGCGAGCTGCTGTTCGATGACGTGCTCTGGGTACGCAAGGCAGGCGAGCAGCACGACGAGTTCGTGGAGCTCCTTCGCGACCGGGGTGTCGAGGTCTTGCTCCTCGAGGAGCTACTCGCCGAAACCGTCGAGCACAGTCTCCACGCCCGTGTGCATATCCTGGACTCGGTCATTCACGAGATGACCGTAGGAGTCGCGCTGGAGGACGAACTTCGCGGGTATCTCATGGAGATGACCTCGCGGCTGCTTGCCCGACACCTCATCGGTGGGCTGGCCAAGAGCGAGCTCCCCGAGATAGACCTCTCCCGCTCACTGACCGGGCAGATGTACGCCGACAAGGACTTCATCCTGCCGCCGCTGCCGAATTCTCTGTTCACTCGTGATTCCTCGTGCTGGATCTACGGCGGCGTCTCCCTGAATCCGATGTACTCGAAGGTGCGGCAACTCGAGGTCGTCAACGTCGGCGCGATTTATCGCTTCCACCCGATGTTCCGGGAGGCGTCATTCGACTTCTGGTACCCGCCGCAGGGGCACGATGCAGGCTTCGATCTGGACGACTTCGGTCACGCCTCGCTCGAAGGTGGGGACGTCATGCCGATCGGAAACGACACCGTACTCATCGGGTGCAGCGAGCGGACGACGCCACTGATGGTAGAGCAACTCGCGAAGGCGCTCTTCGCGCGCGGTGAGGCCGAGCGGGTAATCGCGTGCCAGATGACGAAAGATCGGGCACATATGCACCTCGATACGGTCTTCACCTTCCTCGACCGTGACGCAGTCACCGTATACCCGACCGTGGTCGACGCGATTACGGCGTTCAGTCTCAGGCCGGGCGACGGTGAGGGTGAGGTCTCCGTGACCCGCGAGTCGAATGTTCTGGACGCCGTTCAGGATGCATTGGGTCTGAAGAAGCTCCGGGTCGTGACGACCGGTGGAGACGAGTACCAAGCCGAACGAGAGCAATGGGACGACGGGAACAACGTTGTCGCGTTGGAGCCGGGTGTGGTCGTCGGATACTCGAAGAACGAGTATACCAATCGAAAGCTCAGGAACGCTGGAATCGAGGTGCTCGAGATCGACGGCTCAGAGCTTGGCCGCGGACGAGGCGGCGGTCATTGTATGACATGCCCGTTGCTGAGAGACCCGATCTGATCTCGAGGCGCCCGGAGCGCTGCCAACATTCACCCGGCCGGTCGGCCGAAACCGATGGGATACCGACGATGACCGTCGACCTCCGTGGTCGCCACTTTCTGAAGCTGCTCGACTTCACGCCGGAGGAGGCGCACGACCTCCTCGATCTGGCGGCGGAGCTGAAGGCGGCAAAGCGCAGCGGGCGCGAGACGCCACGCCTCAGCGGGAAGAACCTGGCGCTGATTTTTGAGAAGGGCTCCACACGCACCCGGTGTGCCTTCGAGGTGGCCGCGCACGATCAGGGTGCGCACACAGTCTATCTGGGTCCGACGGGTACACAGATCGGGACCAAGGAAACGATGAAAGACACGGCCCGTGTGCTGGGTCGCATGTTCGATGGGATCGAGTACCGAGGGTTCGGGCAGGAGCGAGTCGAAGAACTCGCGGAGTTTGCCGGCGTCCCGGTCTGGAACGGACTCACCGACGAATTCCACCCGACTCAAATCCTGGCCGACGTCCTGACCATGCGCGAGCACGGATCGGGCGACCTCTCATCCACCAGCTACGCCTACCTGGGGGATGCCCGCTTCAACATGGGTAACTCGCTCATGGTCGGTGGCGCGCTCTTCGGGATGGATGTGCGGCTCGTCGCGCCCGAGGCACTCTGGCCCGACCCCGACCTCGTCGTACGGTGCGAGGCACTCGCGGCTCAGACCGGTGGGTCCGTCCGCGTGACCAGTGATGTGGCCGCGGGTGTCTCTGGCTGTGACTTCATCCACACGGACGTTTGGGTGTCGATGGGCGAGCCCGAGTCTGTCTGGGCGGAGCGGATCGACGTTCTCAAGTCGTACCAGGTGAACGCGACGGTGATGGACGCCACCGGCACGGCCGACGCGAAGTTCATGCACTGTCTTCCAGCCTTCCATAATCGTGACACGAAGATCGGTGAGGAGGTCTACCAGAAATTCGGCCTGGAGGGGCTTGAGGTGACGGAGGACGTCTTCGAGTCCGGGAACTCGGTCGTATTCGATCAGTCCGAGAACCGTCTTCATACCATCAAGGCGATTCTGGTCGCCACGCTCGGTTAACGCCGGGACACGATCGGAATGAGGATCGTCGCCGCCCTCGGCGGGAACGCGCTTCTGCGGCGTGGAGAGCCGATTACGGCGGAGGCGCAGAGGGAGAACGTGCGTACCGCCGTAACGCACCTCGCGCCGCTGGCGATCGATCACGAGCTCGTCGTTACGCACGGCAATGGGCCACAGGTCGGCCTGCTCGCGCTTCAGGCCGCAGCGTACGCCTGGGATCAGGTCGAGTCAGGCGCCGCGACACCGACAGCGGTCCCACTGGATGTGCTCGGCGCCCAGAGCGAGGGCATGATCGGATACGTCATCGAGCAGGAGCTGGGTAATCTGCTGCCGGCCGACAAGCCTCTCGCCACGATTCTGACGATGGTGGAGATCGATTCCAACGATCCCGCGTTCGCGAACCCGACCAAGTTCAT
>JAKMDG010000284.1 GCA_022428035.1 Longimicrobiales bacterium | reverse complement strand
CATAATGGGCCATCGAAACATACGGTTCTACGAAGGCTGGGTTCTCCTCGAGAAGAAGAGTCTGTAGCGCGGCTTCGGAATCCCCCTGAAAAAAGAGAGCGGCGCCGATCATGCCCTGAGTCATGACGAAGCCCGGCTGGAGCTTCTGGACACGACGAGCGGCCGCCGCAGTCTGGTCATACTGCCCGAGAGCCAGGTGCATGAGTGCCAGATTGAAAGGCCCGGCGAGGTTCATTGGATCCAAGCCTTCTACCAGGGTCAGGATCGACATGGCTTCCTGAGTGCGGCCCAGACGATGCAGGAGGATTGCCGAATTTCCGGTCACACGAGCGTTTGACGGTTCCAGGGCAACGGCTCTTTCAAAGTGCGGGATTGCCCCTGCCAGATCTCCCTCAAGGAGAGTGACTTGCCCTATCATGGTCTCACACAGGGCACACTGCGGATCAATCGTCAGTGCGCGTTCCGCCAGTTCAAGGGCGCGTGCGACACCGTCGGGGACCAGGAGCGCCATTCCAGCATTCCGGTATGCCGTGCTTAGCCCCTGGATGGCTGGAACGTAATCAGGGTCGCGCTCGAGCACGGTCTCGAACAACGGTATTGCTCCGGCTAGGTCCAGGGTGTTTCGGAGATGGTTGGCCTGGAGATACAGCGTGTATGTCTCCGGGTCCGTCTCATCCACGGTGGGTACTTCACCGAGGAGTTCGACTTTGAGTCCTGCAACAACGGCTTCGGCGATCTCATCCTGAATCGCGAAGACGTCATCCAGCGTGCCGTCGTAATCCTGAGACCAGACCTGCGTGCCAGAGCTCGGCTCCACGAGCTGCACACCAACGCGAATCTGATTTCCTGCGCTTCGAACTGACCCCTCCAGGACATTCTCCACACTCAACTCGCGTGCGATGTCTGCCAACCGGACGTCCTTTCCCTTGTAAGAAAATGATGACGACCGGGACGTGACGCGCAGTTCAGGGATCCTGGAAAGAAGAGTTAGCAGCTCCTCAGCAATACCATCAGACATGAACTCGTGATCGCCCGCCGGGGAAAGATCAACAAACGGGAGCACGGCGATCGAGTTGTCGCCGAACGATGTCACGAGTGCTTCGGCACGTCCTTCGCTGCGTGCTTGTTCGAGCATCCTCGCTTCGCGTCCTTCAGCGAGGACGAACTTATCAACAGTGAAGTACCCGACGGCAATCGCGAGTGTCACCATGATGATCCTGTCGAGTCCCCTCGTTCCCACCGGAGCTGAGGTAAGTTCGCCGGTGTCCCTGAGGATCCCTTCAGGAGTGAGTTCGAAGATCCACGACAGTACGATCGTCGGGAGGAACCCAGCTGCGAGCAGTGTCGTCGACCATCGGATGGTCGCATCTGACAGGCCATAAATGGGAAACAACGTTTCCACGACCTGAATGATCAGCCACGCGGTGACGATGTACGCGACACCAGCCCGGTGCACATTACGCCGTTTGAGTTCGTCCACGAAGCCTTTGAGCATCGGCTTTCTACTGTCCTCCAAGTTCTTTTGCGAGGAAATTCGGTTGGATCGGAGGTCGAGCCTCGCGTTGAAGCCTCAGGACTCTAGACGTGCCCGGATGGGGGAGCAAGCCGCGACGAGGGCACCCGGAGCGAATCTCTTGTCAGTGCTCCGCTGAGCTGGTCATGGTTGGCGGACCGCCACTCGTGATGGCCAGTCTCGGGGCGCGCCCCGATGTTGAGCTTGGGTCTCGTGTTCCGGCCAGAAGCGCTTGCATGGCAAGCTCACATGCCTGATCGACCGTACGACCGGCTGTGGCTTTGCCCACGAATCGTCTACGCTGGTGGGCGCTCAAGAACTCTCGTTCTGTGCCTCCGAAGACTCCTCGGATTCGACGGGGTCCTCGTAGTTCTCGACTCGATCCCGACCCTGCGCTTTGGCACGATACAGAGCGACATCCGCTCGCTTGAACAAGTCGTGATAGAGCAGGCCATCGACGCCGCTGGCGAACCCGATCGACGCGGTGACGCTGCGGTCACCCACCGAGCATGTACTTCGTATGATGGTCAGCAAACGCATCAGCGCAGCGCGGTCCCCGCCCGGCTCCAGGCCGGTCAGAAAGATCCCGAATTCCTCGCCACCTAGCCGGCCGACGAAGTCGCCCAGACGAATCTGGGACCGCAATACGTCCGCGACAGACCGGAGGGCCCGATCGCCCACATCATGCCCAAAGTCATCGTTGATCTTTTTGAAATGGTCGATGTCCAGAATCGCCATCACGAAGGGCTCGCCGTTGCGCTGATGACGTGCGATGGCTCGCTCCGCCTCCGTCTCGAACGCTCGCCGATTCCACACACCCGTCAGCTCATCGACGGTAGCCATCGCTCGAAGTGACTCCCGAAGCGCGATGGTCGATAGCGCTCCGGACATGGTCTGAGCCATGGCCGCGAGCTCCGACATCCCGGCACGGAACCGTTCCTCAGTGAGTTCTTCCGTTGCCTCGGGAGGAAACGAGAGGCAGATCAGTGCCACGTTCTTGTCAAGCGAGAAGAGTGGGGCACAGAGATGGAACGACGCAGTCGACTCCGCCGCGTGATTGCACGCAGGATAGTGCCCCTTCGGCCATGATCCGTAGACGCGTCGCGAGCGAAGTCCCCAGCAGGAATGAGTTTCCATCTCATCCGGTGCGGCGGGATCCTGCCAGCGCATCGTCTGTCGTCTGCGAACGAAGGTTTCCCCCACGGCGTGCAGGCCGTAGACCGTGACGTTGGCCTCGGGGAACAGGCGCTCGATCGAGTGAGCGATCAGGCTCAGTCCTTCCTCGACGTCGGTACAGTTCTGCAGCAACTCAACGGATTCGGAAAGAATCTCGTTCGTCTGCTGCCGGTGGCGCAGTTCCCCGATTCGTTGCTCGAGGCTCGCGTTCTCCGACTGCGTCTGCTTGAGGGCGTTTCTGCTCGCCACGTCCGCAACAGAGAGCAGGAGCGCAGACGTCGAATCGGACTCTGACTGGAACGCGGTCACCGTTACTTCGACCTCCAGAGACACACCTCCGGGTCCCACGATACTCGTTTCGCGGGTCGTGGATTCAGGCTGGGCACCCGAGTAGGCCTGTAACGCCCAATCACGATCGGCATCATTGGGTAACAGAAATTTCAGGGAATCGGCCTTGCCCGCCGCCATGTCCTGGCGTTCCAGAAGCGTCAGGTCCCTGAACATCTCTCGCGCGCGGCGATTTGCCAAAGTCAGGCGGCCGTCATGACCGAGGGCGACGACCCCCGACTCCGAGGCCTCCAGAACTCTCTCCAGGAAGTCACGAGACTCCTTTAGCTCGTTGATCACCCCCAGTCGCGCAGCATCCAGGTCTGAGTTCTCGAGGACCGTGCCCACCATGGCCAGTACGGGGGCCAGCTCCGTGAGGAAATCCTCGGAGTAACCGCCCGGACGATTCGCGAGCCCGACCATCCCCAGCATCTTTCCGCGGCTGTGGATGGGAACGCCTGCAAAGG
>JAKMDG010000515.1 GCA_022428035.1 Longimicrobiales bacterium | reverse complement strand
GATCCGGACGGGTCCCAGTTCGGATTTTCAGTCGGACGTGTCAGCGACGAGCTATGGGTAGGTGCGCCCGGAATGGAGCGAAGAAACGGACGGGTATTCCGTTTTGCCTCCGGGGCAGCTGGAGGGTGGACGAGTCCGGAGCGCCTGGACCCTGATGACACGTCGGGTGCGTCGTGGCCACTCGGTTTCGGTTACTCCATCGCTGCTGCCGATGATCGGGCCATTGTGTCGATGCCCAGCCGTGACTTCGGGGAAGGGCGGGTGATGACGCTGGCGCACGACGGAGACGATTGGGCGGCGGGTCCCCTCCTCGAGGGCCGTATTCACCGGATCGGCTCGGAGCTTACGCCCGGTGATCGATGTGCCGAAGGGCGCATGACCGAGTTCCCATGCACGAACATGGAGCTCGTCGGTCACATGCCGGTCAGCGACCTCGGGGGCGAGCGCGGCGTCTGGGTGAATGACGTGTGGGGTTGGACCGATCCCGACACTGGGCGGGATTACGCGCTCGTGGCTCGCAGGGACGGTGTCTCGTTTGTGGACGTGACCGATCCCGCTGCTCCGAGACTCGTCGGCAATCTACCGAGGACCGTCGGCTCTCCTCCGTCGGTGTGGCGCGACATCAAGGTGCTTGATGAATACGCGTACGTCGTCTCCGATGGTGCGGGGGCTCATGGGATGCAGATCTTCGACCTGACCCGTCTACGTGCGGTCGATACCGCACCGGTCGACTTCGAGCCGGACGACACCTACCGGGAGATCTACAGCGCGCACAACGTGGTGGCTGATACAGCGTCGAAGTTCCTGTACATCGTCGCCGCGAACGGGGGTGGCCGGACCTGCGGCGGCGGGCTGCACATGGTCGACGCCAGCGAGCCTGCTAATCCACAGTTCGCTGGCTGTTATCACGACACCGCCAGCCCGGGAGCCCGCGGCTATACGCACGACGCGCAGTGCCTCGTTTACGAGGGCCCGGACGATCGGTATCGGGATCGCCAGATCTGTGTCGGCTCCAACGAGTCAGAGATCAACATCGCCGACGTGACGGACAAGTCGGCGCCCGTCACGGTGGCCCGTATGAGCTATCCGAATGTCGCCTACGCGCATCAGGGCTGGTTCGACGAAGAACAGCGGTACTTCTACATGAACGACGAACTGGATGAGCTGGCAGGAAACGTGACGGGCACGCGTACCATCGTCTGGGATCTGACGGAGCTCGATGACCCGGTGGTGGCGAACGAATACATCGGTCCGGTGCGTGCCTCCGATCACAACCTCTACGTCGTGGGGGATCGTATGTACCAGGCGAACTACGGGAGCGGGTTACGGGTCCTCGACATCAGCGACCGATCGAACCCGCATGAGATCGCCTTCTTTGATAGCGCGCCGTACAACGAGAACGAGCCGGGCCACAGCTCTGGGCAGAGCGGGGCCTGGAGTAACTACCCGTTCTTCGAAAGTGGCGTCGTGATCTTCACCAGTGTCCGCGAAGGTCTGTTCATTATGCGGGTGAGTCCGCCGCCCGTGAGCTGACGGCCGGGTCTGGCGGCGGACTCACAGCCCGGCGCGTGTCATCTTCCCACCCGTCTGCCCGGCGTCCACGGCGCTCCGGCATCGGCCAACGCTTGCTCGACAGCCGCCATCTGCTCGTCGAGGAAGGTGGTGAGGTTCTCCTGGAATGCCCCGAAGTCTGTTTCCGACATCCGTAGATTGTCCTGCATCGTGCCCGTCGGGGTCTGACGCGTGCCCCAGGATGAGGCGGCGCGCCCGGCCCGGCCCGAGATCGACGGGGAGGTCGACTGACTGAGTGAGCTGCGCACCGGGTCGCCGTTGAGTGCCAGTCGGAGATCGTCGAGGCCCTGAGCGAGTCGGTCGAGTCGCCCATGGAGCGCAGGATCAGCGGAGGGCGTGCGTTCGAGGGCGGCACGCATGAAACGAAGCCGTTCCGAGGCCTGGGACATTTCCGAGCTCGCGATCGAGATCTGGCGCTGCAGCTCTGCCACGCGGAGGTGGAACGCCTCGACCGCCTTGAAGTCGGTTCCGGTAGGCGCGGTGGGCACAGGTCGCACGTCGAAGCTCTGTGCACTTCCTGCCTCTGTCGTCGTACCACCATCGATCATGACGAGCTGCGCCGTATACGTACCCGGTGCCGCGAGTGGACCCGTCGGCTCGGTCACCCAGGGTGGCCGGAAGGCGGGGTCAGCGAAGCTCACCGGGTTCGGTGCGGGGTGTCGGAGGTCCCAGGTCACCCGATGCACGCCCTCACGCGCCGGGACGTCGACCCAACGGATGGGGACGCCGTCGCTGCCCATGATGCGCACGCGAGCCATGGGCTCTGACTCATTACGCTCCGCTCGGAGAGCGTCATACCCAGGGAAGGGGACGTCCTCGCCAGCGAGGCGCTGCGTGTCCTCACGCCCGTCACGTATGTCTGCCGCCGTCTGCCGCACCTCGGGCACGTGTACGGTGAAGGTCGCCCCGAACGCTGGGTTGTCACCCGCCCATGCCGTAGAGCCAAGCGTCGGCCGACCGACTGCCTGGTTGGTGGGTGAAGGGACAAACCACCACGCGTCACGAAGGGGCATGACCCCGCCTGGCTGCTCGAGTGCACCCTGTGCCAGGGCACGCAGCGGGGCGTAGTCGTCCAGAATCCAGATGCCTCGCCCGAACGTCCCACCGATGATGTCGTCGTCGCGACGCTGGAGCTGCACGTCTCGGAATGCGATGGTCGGGGCGCCTGAGTCCAGGCGATGCCAGTTCGTACCGCCGTTGAGCGTGAACCAGAGGGATGTCTCCCCCGCCAGGATCAGCAGGTCAGCGACCACATGGTCCTGCTGCATGGCCCAGACCAGCTCCCCATCGGGGAGGTCGCCACGGATCGAGGACCAGCTTTGGCCGTGGTCGTCGCTCTTGAAGATGTGCGGGGCGTAGTCACCCAGTTTGTGCGCATCCGCGAGTGCAAATACCGTCGCGGCATCGTGCTCACTGGCGACGACCTTGTTGATGAAGGATCGCTCCGCCACGCCCGGCAGGTCCGACGCTCGTGTCCATGTCGCGCCCGCGTCCGTCGACGCGTGAATGAGACCATCGTCGGAGCCGACGTACAGGGTCCCCTCGGCTGCGGACGACTCCGAGATGGTGGTAATCGACGCGTACTTCGACATCGCGCCGTTGTCGTGCAGTGCGTCGAGTTCCCAGATGCGCCCCATATAGGGAAGTGTGTAGCGATCGGTGTCTGTCGTGAGGTCCCCCGAGATCGCAGTCCAGTTGTCACCGCGGTCGTCGGAAGCCCAGAGACGCTGGGATGCGTAGTAGATCCGGGCGGGGTCGTGCGGTGAGATCAAGATCGGCGAATCCCAGTTCCATCGCTCGGCCGGTTCTCCAGGCGCCTCGACCGGTTGAATCGCCATCACCTCACCACTGAGCCGATCAACCCGCTGCAGATTTCCCTGCTGCGTCATCATGTACATGATGTTTGCGTCGTCCGGATCGAAGGCGACGCCGTACCCGTCGGCCCCGAGCGGGAAAAGCCAGTCCTCGTTTCGCACACCCTCCGTGGTCTGGGTGCGCGCCGGGGCCCAGAGGGTGCCCAGGTCCTGCGCGCCCGCGAGGAGCTCGTAAAAGGGTTCGGAGTTCGACGCGGCCACCTTGTAAAACTGCGCGATGGGCAGGTTCGGGAAATGGCGCCACGTGGCACCCCGATCGAAGGTCTCGTAGAGGCCCGCGTCCGTCCCTCCCAGCATGTGCAGCGGATTGTTCGGGTCGATCCAGAGTGCGTGGTTGTCCGAGTGCTTGTCGCGTCCGGTCTCAAGGTTATCGAACGTTGCGCCCCCGTCGTACGTGACCTGGAAGAAGACATCCATCTGCACGACGATGTCAGCCTCGGTCGGGGACGCCTCGATTTCCTGGTAGTAGTGAGGTCCCGTCCCGCCGGAGATGTAGCTGTTGCGGTGCTCCCAGCTCTCCCCGCGGTCTGTGGATCGGTAGAAGCCCTGTTCACCTCCGTTGGCCTCGACCGTGGCATACACGAGGTCGGAATCCGCCGGGGTGACGGCGAGGCCGATCTTGCCGATGTCACCGCTGGGCAGCCCGTTCGTGACCTCTTTCCAGGTTCGGCCTCCGTCCGTGGACTTCCAGATTCCGGATTCAGGGCCGCCACCCATGTATCCCCAGGTATGGCGCCGGCGCTGGAACGCTGCCGCATACACGGTATTGGGGTCGTCCGGCGCGAACTCGAGGTCCGTGACACCGGTGTTCTCATCGATGGTCAGGGTCGGCGTCCAGCTCTGCCCTCCATCCTCAGACATGTAGACGCCCCGTTCCCCGCCCGCGGACCAGAGTGGACCCTCGGAGGCTACGAGCACGACATCAGTGTCCTCGGGATGCACCAGGATCTTTCCGATATGCTCCGTAGCGCCCAGGCCCATGTTCTCCCAAGATGCGCCGCCGTCGAGGCTGCGGTAGACGCCTGTACCCCACGCAACGTGCCGTCCGCTGACGTTCTCACCTGTCCCGACCCAGACGATTTCAGGGTTTGAGGGTGCCAGCGCGATCTCTCCGATGGAGTAGCTGGGCTGGTCGTCGAAGATGGGGGTGAAGGTGGTTCCCGCGTTCGTGGTCTTCCAGACACCGCCCGAGCCGACCCCCACGTACCAGGTGGACGCATCGTGTGGGTGCACCTCTACATCAGCGATCCGACCACCGGCGACCGCGGGCCCGACCTCACGGAGTTGCAGGGCGTCGGCGGCCTGCTGAACCGAGACCTGTCCGGCGAGGGAGCCGGGAAGCAGGAGGCCGCCCAGGAAGAGGAGGAACGAACGGGGACGTCGGCAGAGTCGCACTGGTGCGTCAGTCATAAGATCGACAGGCTCGGGAAATTCGAAGTGGATCGGATATCCTGCACTGGCTCCAGGCGTGCAGGCAAACAATGCTCCGTCGAGTTCAAACGTGGAATCAGTCTGCACCTGCGGACTCGACGAACACCGTCTGGGTCGGGTAGGCGAACTCGACCCCTCGGTTCTCGAACACCTCGTGAATACGCAGATAGACGTTCTGCTTGATGTCCATGTGGAGCGCGTAGTCGGCTTCCAGCACCGTGTACACGGCTTCATACAGGATGGCTGAGTCGCCATAAGAGGTGAGGTGAGCCCGATCGAAACGGATCTTGTCTCCACCCTGGCCCTCGATCGCCTCCTGAATGATCGACGGGATGTCTGCGAGCTCTGAACGGGGCGTCTGGTATGTGACTCCGATACTCAGGACGACCCTCCGCTCATACAGACGGCCATAATTGCGAATCCGGCTCGACAGGAGGTCCGCGTTGGAAAAGACTACCTGCTCCCCGGACAGGCTTCTGATCCGCGTGGTCTTGAGGCCGATCGCCTCGACACTACCGAGGTAGTCCCCCACGGTGACGAAATCCCCCAGCACAAAGGGCTTGTCCAGAATGATCGAGAGGGATGCGAAGAGGTCGCCGAGAATGTTTTGTGCCGCGAGTGCAACCGCGATGCCTCCGATACCGAGGCCGGCGACCAGCGCGGTCACGTCGATACCGAAGTTCTCGAGCGCCAGAAGCAGGATGATCGACCAGAGCCCGAGCTTGGCCATCACCCCAATGATGTTGACCGTCATTACCTCAGCCGGGTCCAGAGCCGCGCGTTCCTCTGCGCGCATCTCCAGCCAGCGAGTCAGGCCGGCATCGGCCCAGAGGCCCGTCTGGATCAGGATCGCTACGATCGCGACGGACTGGATCAGTCCGGCGGCGGTGGCAGGCAGCGAGACGGCATGGGATCCGACAAAGGCAGCGACGAGAAGAAGGAGGCCGGTCTTCGTAGCGTTCAATGCGGCCAGCAGGACATCATCCCAGTAGTGCTTCTCCGTGGAAGCTGCACGCAGCAGGCGACGCAGGCCCTGAAACGCCACGAAGCGCAGAAGTACGAAGCTGAGCACAATCGTACTGAGGGCGATGGCCCAAGCCTCGAGTGAGTTTCCCATCACGCTGGTTTCCAGAACGTCCATAATCAGGTACTCAACCTTTCTTCACAGTCAGGATGCTATCGAGCTGGGCCAGTACATCTTGAGGAATTCCGGTACCCGACGCGCCAAGTTGGTGCCAGACCAGCTTCCGGTCCGAATCGAGCAGAATGATGTGTGGCAGACCGGTTGCTCGGATCCAGAACGCCTCGGTCAGATCGTCATCGATTTCGCGTACTGTGGGATACGCTGCGCCCTGCTCCTTCATCCAGCGAAGGGCGCTCTCCGGGCTGTCATCCACAAGGATGCCGAGAACAACGATCCGATCGCCGTATCGTTCGGCGACTTCGGTGACATGAGCGTGCTGCTCGAGGCACGGAGGACACCACGAGGCCCAGAAGTCGATGAGGACAGGGCGACCCTCCAGATCAGAAAGGGAAACCTGATCCCCAGCCGCCCAGGTTGATGCCGTCGGGTCGATGACCTCGAGCTCCGTATCCGGTACTCGCTCACCCGGCACCGGTGGCTGATCTACGGTGCATGCGGTAACGCCAGACGCCAGTGCCACGATGAAGAGGGCCTGATACCGCACCTTCATGGGCGCTCCGGTGAATCGTCGGCAATCTTCACCGGATGAGGTAGAAGTCGGTCTGGCGACCGTCGATCCAGTCCCATCCGTCGGGGAGGAGCGCGGCGTCCTCTTCCAGGGCAAACCGCACTTCCTGACCGTTCCACTCCGGTACTGCGACCCGCGCGTTCAACTCGATCGAGTGCCATGTGTTGGGGCGCAGCTCGTAGTCCCCGCGGACCGGAACACCATCCTGATAGTCGGTCATGCCGATGGGTGGGCCGGCGCCGTGACCGTGGTAACCGATCGCATGGCAGTAGATGGTCGCGTTGATGCCCTCTTCGCGGGCCTGTGCCAGTGCCCCGGCCAGCGCCTCGTTTCCCGTCGCACCGATCGGTCCATGCATCATGGTCAGATCCTGGAGGCGATTGGCCTGAGCCAGCCCCACCTTCAGCCCCTGTGGCGCATCGGTCTCGCCGGGAAGCAGGACGTAGGCGTTGTGCTGCGTATCCGTAGAGAAGCCCAGTCCGATGATCCCAAAGTCCGTATGGAGCATATCCCCGCGCTCGATCACGATGCCGTTGGGTCCGGGTTCGGGGGTGCCACCGCGTCGCTGAACGTTGACCGAGGGGTGAAACCACTGTCCGAGTCCGAATTCAGCGACGCGCTGCCGCATCCACCATCTCACATCATCATTGGTCGTCACTCCGGGGACGATGACCTCGTTGGAGAACGCTTCGGCAATGACCTGGTGCGCGATCCGCATGACACTGCGGTACTGGTCTGTTTCACGGGGAAGCTTCGACTCGAGCCAGCCTACCGCGAGCATCTCAGCCGATTCGAGGCGGTCGACGTATCTGTCACTGAGCGCATCGGCGAGTCGGAGATACTCATTATGTGTCAGGCCATCGGCGTGATTCCAACGGTCCGAGACATTGATGCCGATCCGCTGCGGGTCACGCTCTTCAATGAGCTGCGCCAGGTTCACGTATTGCGAGTCATTGTGCGTCCGGTAGACATCGAACGTGCCCTGGTAGTCGGCGCGCCCAACGCTGATGCGCTCGACCCCCCGATCGGGACCGAGATCGTGGAACATCAGGATCGTGCGCCGACGGGATGAATACGTGGTGATGGGCGCCATCGAACGGAAGACGGGATCCGAGTTGTATTCCCTCGTGATCACGAGCCACATATCGAAGCCCTCCCGGCGCATCAATTCCGGAAGAAGGTTGTCGAAGCGCTCGGCTAGCCGCTCGCGAATCAGTGGATCCTCCTGCCGGTGCGTCAGGACGACGTTGTCCGGACGGGTCTGTTCGGCGCGGGGGAGCTGAGCCAAGGCGGGGCTTGCCAGAAAAAGAGCAAGGATCGCAGGTACGACGGTTCGAGAGCGGATCATGAATCAGGTGTCTTGGGAGGAGCTCGGATGCATGCGGGCACTATGAGGCGCATACGCGGTGTGCGCGAGGGCGGACCCGGGTCCGCGGGAGTGAAGCCGTCGCGCTAGATGGAGCCGGCCATGTCGACGAGCC
>JAKMDG010000485.1 GCA_022428035.1 Longimicrobiales bacterium | reverse complement strand
GGCTCTACCTCGAGGCGGAGGCTGAACTACAATGGGTGTGCGAGCATGATCCGGGGCTCGGTGCAGCCTTCTACTATCGCGCTGAGGCCCTGAATCGAACGAGCCAATTCCCCAAAGCCACTGAGCTGATGCTGCGTGCTGCCGAACTGCTCCCCGACGACGCTCGTCCCGTCTATACCCTGGGGCATCTGTACGACCGGCAGGGTCGCCCGGTCGAAGCGGCCGAGATGTATCGGCGGGCACGCGACCTGCAGTCGTCATGATTCGGGTCGTGGTGGGTAGCCTGACTGATCAGGCCGTTGAAGGGGTGATCCGGCCGGTACAGTCCGATTTCTCCCCGGTCAGCCATGCCTCCAGGGATCTGGGCATCGCGGCTGGAGAGATGATCGAGGACAAACTCAGGCGCGTGGGATCTCTTCCGATCGGTGGAGCCGTGATGACGCCGGCTGGTGAATTGCCGTGCGACTTCCTGATCCATGTGGTCGTCAGTGCTGCCGACGAGCCTCAGACGGCCGCGACTGTGCGGAAGGCGGTAGGAAACGCTCTGCGCCGGGCCTCGGACATGGGGCTGTCTTCTCTCGCTCTGCCCCCGATCGGCATCGGAGTCGGGATGACCGAGCCAGAGGATGCGGCTCGAGGGCTGTGCGAACTACTCTTCGATCACCTCGACGAGGGCGAGACCCGGGACATGATCCTGATGGTGTCGTCTCCATATGAGGAGGAGATGTTCGCGAGGATTGTCGAGGAATTGTCCGGTGAGCGGGAGTCGGCTGAGTGAGACAGACGGAACCTGACTATCTGTCCCCCGTACCCAACACGATCTCGTAACCGGCCGTTCCGGTAACAGAGGAAGAGGTACATGCGTAAGCGGATTCTCGGGACGACGATCATCCTGGTGTGGATCGCGATGGTTGGATGGAAGGCCCGCGACGAATACTTCCAACCGGAGTTGATGCGGCTCGCCGAGGCGGCGCTGACGCTCGCGCCGGGAATCAACTTCTACACCCTGACCATGAATGACCGGGCTATCGGTCAGGCCACGTCTCGGCTCGATACCCTTTCCGATGGCTTCGAGCTTGAAGACCTCATGAGCTTGGAGCTGCCGGCACTGGGTCAGACCGGTCTGGCGGTCGCTACCACGAGGGTGAAGCTCAGTCCATCGCTCGTCATGGAGAATTTCACGTTCACGCTGGACAGCGAAGTGGGACGCTTCGAGGCCAGCGGTGAGCTACTTCCCGACACAACGCTTCAGGTCCGGATCATCTCGGCGGGTAGCGAACAGAACCTCTCGTTCCGTATGCCACAGCCTCCGATCATGTCCAATGTCGTCCCCATACGGGTCGCAATGGGCGAGGGGTTGGAGGTCGGTGAGACTGTTCGGCTTCCGGTCTTCGACCCGACAAGCCTCAGCACCCGGACCGTCGAGGTCCACATCCTGGAGCACGACACGCTCTTCGTCACTGACTCGGTGGCCCTGGGGACGGATGGCCGCTGGGCATCGGCACATATGGACTCTGTACCCGCGTGGAAGATCGCAGAGGAGTTCGGCGGCGTACGCGTGGAAAGCTGGGTCGACGCGAACGGTCGAATTCTGGAAGCGTCGAGCGCTCTGGGCTTCTCGATGCAGAAGACGGAGTACGAGCTCGCAAGTCAGGCGCAGCAGGAATCGCGTCTCGTGTCGAACTCGTCGATGGACAACGACGTCATCTTCTCGACGGCGGTGCAGAGCAACGTCGACTTCGCCGACGTGACTCAGCATGACGAACTGCGGTTCCGACTGACAGGCGTCGACCTGGAAGGATTTCAGCTCGACGGAGGGCGCCAGACGCTGAGAGGCGACACCCTCATCATCCGACGTACGGACTGGGATGGAGTCGACCCGGACTACCGGCTCCCCTACGCGTTCATGGACCTGCGCGAGTCTCTGGAGCCCGAGCCGCTCATCCAGAGTGACAACGAGCGCATCATCGAGCGCGCTCGGCAGATCACGGGTCACCGGAGTCGGCGGTTGCAGGATCCGAAGGAGGTCGCCCGTCAGCTCACGACTGCGGTGTACGACATGCTGGACAAGGAGATCACCTTCTCGGTACCGAATGCGGTTCAGGTACTCGAGACTCTGCAGGGAGACTGTAACGAGCATACGGTGCTCTAC
>JAKMDG010000459.1 GCA_022428035.1 Longimicrobiales bacterium | reverse complement strand
GTGCCATCCTGTGGACCTCGGGGACTTCGGGTCGCGCGAGAGGTGTGGCGCTGTCGTGGGAGAATCTGGAGGCGAGTGCGCAGGCAGCGGCTGACAGGCTGGATCTCGGCAGTGACGATGTCTGGTTGGCATCCCTGTCTCCCGCGCACGTAGGTGGCCTGGCTCTGGTCACGCGCGCCTTGATCCTTGGAAGTCGACTGGTCGCCGGGGGACGCTTCGACGTCGTGGAGACGGTCGAGCTCCTGGAAGGTGCCAATGGGCCCACTCATATCTCACTGGTGCCGACTCAGCTGCATCACCTCCTCGACGCGTGGGGTGCGCGCCCCGCACCAGCACGACTGAGGGGCGTGCTCATCGGCGGAGCGCACGCGCCTCACAGTCTCGTGGAGCGAGCGGTCGACGGGCGGTGGCCGGTGGCCCTGACCTATGGCGCGACCGAGATGAGCTCACAGATCGCGACGGCTGGTCCGGCCGAGGTCCGTTCGGGTCGGCGTGATGTTGGCCTCCCTCTGAACGGTGTCGAGGTTCGCGTCGGAGACGACGGCGAGCTTCTGGTGCGCGGCATCACACAGGCCCTTGGCTATGTCGGCGATGGAGTCGGAGAGATGTCTGATCACGACGGCTGGTATCATACGGGGGATCTCGGCGAGCTCGACGACGAAGGTCGGTTGTCGATCACGGGCCGAAGGATCGACCGGATCGTGACGGGCGGTGTGACACTGGATGCCGTATCGCTCGAGGAGGACCTGCGTCGTCATCCCGCGGTACTCGATGTGTGCGTTGTCGGAGTGCCTGATGCCGTCTGGGGTGAGCGGGTCGCGGCATGGGTCGAACCGATCGAGGGCGAGTTCGATCTCGACGACGTCGAGTCGTGGGTCGCAGAGGAGATGACCTCGTCCCACAGACCGCGTCTGTGGAAGGTGGGGGACTCACTGCCACGGAATCCCAATGGGAAGGTCGATCGAGCGCAGGTTCGCCTGGCGTTCTGATCGAAGTGGCCGCGGGCGGAACCACCCACGGGGTGGTGACCGGTCCGAACGGAGGATGGTTCCGCGCCGCGAGCCGAATTTCGTCTACCGAAGAGCGAAGCTTACGCCGACGCGGAAGCTCATCAGGTCCGCGTCCGACCGGTTCGGGTACAGAAGTACCGACCCGTCTGGCTGGTCGACCATGTCGTCTTCGGTCAGGTAGTTGGCGACCTGGTTATCGACCTTCTCGACGCCGAGGTCGATGAAGGTCCGGCCGCCAGCTCGAACGCGGACGCCACCACCGTAGCGCCATCCAAAGACCGTATCCGAGTAGTTGGTGGTCTCCAGGTAGGGCCCGTAACCATCGTTGTCGTCGAGGTTCGACGATGTGACGAAGTGGGAGAGCCCAGCCCCTGCGTGCACATAAGGTTCGATATCACCGCGTGCCAGCACGATCTCGGGACCGACGCTTCCATAGAGGATTGAGTTCGTCGTCGTGACGTCCGAGCTGAGCCGGCACGTGAAGTCGCAATAGGACAGGCGCTCGTATCCGTACACGACCACACCGAGGTCGACCCGCATGCGCAGGTGCCCATTTGCAGCCATGGGTGCCCCACCCCAGATCTCGATTCCAAAGCCGTTGTCCACGAGCGTAGCCAGATCTCCGACGGGTTTGGCCGCAACGAAGCTCAGGCCGACGGACCCAACCGGACCGCGCTGCTGGGCGTCGACTCCACCTGCCCAGACCATCAATCCGGCGAACATCGTGACAATGTGCAGTTTTGCGCGCGTCATGTTGTCCTCCCTATCCCTCGCATAGAATCGCATGCCTTGAAGGTGCAGGGTCCGTGCCAATCATGCCATTCGAGGTAAGACGTTGCTGAATAGTGGTTTGCGCACCTCGGGTCCCGGCCCGAAACCCCGTCCGGTGTCCTATCCGGAGGACGGCACGGTGCCCCCTTCGCTGGCGCTCCAACGGCCCGGACGTCATGTTCGCCGGCCATGAGCCAAGAACGCAGATCACATTTCGTCCCACGAACCACCCAGGGCCGTACGGCCGTCGGGGCGTTCGTCGTCCTATTCCTCCTTTCCATGCCACCGGTCACGCACTCCGTGCTCGACCGTCCGGACGTATGGATTGGCGGTGTGCCTGTCTTCTTCGCGGCCTTGTTTGTCGTCTACTCAGCGCTGATCAGCGTGCTGCTGTGGGCGTGGCGAAAGGGGGTCTGACATGGAGCCCTGGGTAGTCGCCACAAGCCTGATCTTCATCTATCTGCTCGCGACAATCGTCCTCGGCGTCATCGCGAACCGGCGCATGACGGGCGACATGGAGGATTTTCTCCTCTACGGCCGCAAGGCCGGCTTCATCGTTCTCTACCTGACCGTCGTCGCGACCTTCCACTCTGCATTCGCGTTTCTCGGATCGGGCGGCTTCTTCTACACCCATGGCATCGGCTTCTGGGCGGCCGGTACGTGGACCTGTCTGGTGGGCGCGATCACCTACGTGCTGGGCCCACGGATATGGGCACTGGGCAAGGCGAACGGGTACATCACCCCCGCCGACATGCTCGCCGATTTTTATGAGTCCGAGGCTGTTCGGGTCGCCGTCGCCATCGTCTCTGTCGTCTTCACCATCCTGTATATCCAGGTCCAGGCGCAGGGACTCGGCTACATCATCAACATCGCGTCGGGTGATCGGATTTCGTTTGAGATAGGAACGCTGATCCTGCTCGTCGTGGCTGCCGCATACCTCATGGCGGGCGGACTGCGCGCCGTCTACTGGACCGACGTGATTCAGGGTATCTGGATGTATGTCGCCGTATGGGTCGGGGCCATGTACCTGGCGTACGATCTGTTCGGAGGACCGTTGCAGCTGTGGGCTGAGGTGCGCGCTCAGCGCCCCGACCTTCTCAGTCTGCCAGGGCCTGAAGGCTTCTTCACACCCGGTATGTGGTTAGGAATGACGATCACCCTGTCGTTCGGGATCGTCTTCCAGCCGCACATGATGATCCGCTACTACACGGCCGTGGATGCCAAGACGTTGAAGATCCTCGGCGCGACGACGCCCATCTATCTGATGACGCTGTACGTACCCGCAGCCCTCGTCGGACTCGGTGGAGCGGTTGCGATGCCTGGGCTCGAGGTCCCCGATCGGATTTTCCCGGAGCTTCTCTTCGCTCACGCTCCACCGATCCTCACGGGGGTGATCCTCGCCGGAGCGACGGCGGCGGCCATGTCGACGCTCGACTCGATCCTGCATGCAAACATGAGCGTGCTGACTCGTGACGTGTACCAGCGGTACATCGCCCCGGACCGGGAGCAGGGTCACTACGTCTGGGT
>JAKMDG010000439.1 GCA_022428035.1 Longimicrobiales bacterium | reverse complement strand
GCCTACGGCCGGCGTTAGGGCAGCCATCCGCGATGGCAGCCCGACAATCATCTTCATCACGCTGCCCCTCCAGACGGGCGGCAGCTGACCTGAAGCAATCACAGGCAGGCCAACGTCCCGCTCGCGGCGCGACCGCGGGCGGGACGTTTTCGTGCGCCCGTGCGTGAGCCAGACGGGGGGTCCGGTGGCGCGCTCAGTCCGGAATGACCCATGTTGGCGGCCTACCATCCGGGTCTGAACAAGATCCTCCATATGTCCGCCACATGCATACTGCCATGTTCCGAGTGTCACGTACCCGATCTCTGCTGCTTGCCGCGCCGCTGACCTTCGCTGCCTGCGCCCCCGCTGCCACCGAGTCATTCGACGTCGTTGAAGCCACGATCCTCGACATGCAACAGGCCATGGAGGACGGCCGAGTCACCTCTCGGGACCTCGTTGAAGCACATCTCCTGCGCATCGCAGTACACGAAGATCAGGTGAACGCTGTCATCACCGTGAACAAGAACGCGCTCGCCGAGGCAGACCGCCTCGACCGCGAACGTGCCGAGGGTCGGGTCCGCGGGCCGCTCCACGGCATCCCCGTCGCGCTGAAAGACAACGTGCACACGACGGACATCCGCACGACGGGTGGAGCGGTCGCGTTCGAGAATCTGATCCCCCCTTATGATGCGACCCTGACGACCCACCTTCGGGAAGCCGGAGCCATTATCCTGGCGAAGACCGTCATGACGGAGCTGGCCAACTTCACTGCGGCTGGTATGCCCGGGAACTACAGCGCCGTCGGTGGCTACGGTCTGAACCCGTACGATCCGCGCCGTGACCCGCGCGATGGTCGGAATGACGGACGGCCAGTCCTGGGCGTGGGCGGTTCCAGCTCCGGCATCGGGACCGCCATGAGCTTCTGGGCAGGCAACGTCGGCACGGAGACGTCCGGCTCGATCCTCTCGCCTGCGAACGCCAACATGCTGGCGGGCATCAAGCCGACGGTCGGACGCATCAGCCGGTTTGGTGTCATCCCCATCACTGGAGACCAGGACACGGCCGGACCTATGACGCGCTGGGTCGCCGACGCCGCGATCATGCTCGGCGCGCTCGAGGGCTCCGCTCCGGACCCGAATGATCCCGTGACCTCGACCTGCTCTCCCCCACCCGGGAACGACTACACCGCATACCTCAACGCGAACGGCCTCCAGGGCGCTCGCATCGGTATCCCTCGGGCCATGTACTACGACTCGGTGCAGGTTCCTGGTCAGGACGGATACCGCGGTGGCCTGTCGGCAGAGGCCCGCACCGCGATGGACGAGGTGATCCAGGTCCTGCAGGCGCAGGGGGCAACGGTTGTCGATCCGGCTGATATTCCGAGCGTCGTCGATACGGATCCTGCGAGAAACCTCATGACTGCCCCCGCCAGCAGCGTGCTCTTCTACGGAATGAAGCGCGACTTCAACATCTGGCTCGAGTCACTGGGCGCTGCGGCGCCGGTACGCACGCTGACGGAGCTCCGCGAGTGGAACGAGGAGCACCGCCAGGCCGGATCACTCAAGTACGATCAGTTACGGCTCGACCAGTCCGACGAGATCGATCTCGAGGCTGACAGGGCACGTTATGAAGAGGACCGTGCGCGGGACCTGCTGCTCAACGGTGAGCTGGGTATCGACGCGGCGATGGCCGAGCATGACCTGGACGCCCTGCTCTTTCCCGGCTCGGGCGGTGCGGGTATTGCAGCGCGGCCAGGGTACCCGACGGTGATCGTCCCCTTCGCACTCACCCAATCCGACTTCGACCCACCCCTCCCGGCAGACTTCGATGTTCAGCCTCGTCCTTTCGGCGTCAGCTTCACCGGGGGTGCATGCAGCGAGCCCCGCCTCATCGAGCTGGCCTATGCGTTCGAACAGGCAACGATGCGACGTGTAGCACCTCCGGGGATGAACTAGGTCGGCGTGATATCCAGTGTGACCCGAACTCGGGCAGCCCGGAGCCGTACCGCGGGCGTCACGTTCGGGGTGACGGTGGCAGCAGCGCTCAGTGTAACAGCGGCTGGCTCCCTCGCCGCTCAGCAAGCGGAGGAAGTGGAGCTGGCCCGCTGGGTCGATGACCATCGCCCCGAAGCGGTCGAACTCCTCGAGGAGCTCACCAACATCAACAGCTACACACTGAACCCCCCGGGCGTGCGGGAGGTCGCCAACGTTCTGGCGCCGCACTTCGAGGCGCTGGGATTCGACATGCGATGGATCGACGGCTCGGCCTTCGACCGGGCAGGGCACCTGTTCGCGGAACGACGTGGGTCCGGCACCCGCATGCTCGTGATCGGCCACCTGGATACCGTATTCCCCGAGGACGACTCGTTCGACTCCTTCACACGCGTCGACGCAACCACCGTTGCCGGGCCGGGCGTCGGCGATATGAAAGGCGGCCTGGTCATCATCCTTCAGGCCCTCCAGGCGCTCGACGCACAAGGTCTGCTTGTGGATACCAACATCACCGTCGCCATGATCGGTGACGAGGAGCGAGCTGGATCACCCCGCGAGCTCGCGCGCCTCGATCTCATCGAAGCTGCGCAATGGGCGGACGTAGCGCTGGGATTCGAGGGGCTCGAAACCGGGAACTCAGCCGCGATTGCGCGACGGGGTGGCACCGGTTGGACCCTCACCGCGAAGGGGATCCGAGGACATTCCTCTCGCATCTTCGACGACGAGATCGGGTTCGGCGCGGTCTTCGAGGCGGCCCGCATTCTCAACGCTTTCCGAGAGGAATTCGCAGGTGAGGAGTTCCTGACCTTCAGTCCCGGGCTTCTTCTGGGAGGCAGCGAGGTCGAGCGAGACTCCGTGACGAGCTCGGGCTCGGCGTCCGGCCTGTCCAACGTGGTCGCCGAGACCGTGGTCGCGACAGGCGACCTGCGCACCATTTCCGCAGCGCAGGGGCAGCGCGTGATCGACCGCATGACCGAGATCGTATCAGAGAACCTGCCTGGTACCAGCGCGACGCTCGACTTCCGCGGGGTACCGAGCGGGATGCCACCAAAGCCCGGTAGCGAACGACTCTTCGCGATTTACGACGAGACCAGTCGCGACCTGGGCTTCGGACCGATCGATCTCATCAGTCCGATGCGTCTCGGAGGAGCGGACATTTCAACCGCAGCTCCGCACGTGGACGGCGCGCTGGCCGCGATCGGAGGCATGGGCGCCGGATGGCATTCCTCGGCCGAGACCGCAGACCTGGAGAAGATCGCGATCCGAACCAAGCTGGCTGCGGCTCTGATCCTCCGTCTCTCACGACGGGAGGGGACTCAGGGGCGCTGAGGGAACCACCATCCGGCCGAACACGGTGTCCTTGCGAGCCACCACCGGGATTCACCAATGTTCGGCACGCTCCGGGCCAGACGCGGCGCGACATTCAGCCGACGACGAGATCTTCCTTGAGTCCATTCGTCCGGTATCTACGAGCAGTACCCGTCCACGTTCGTCTCGCGCTCTTCGTCGTCGCGCTGGCGCCGATGGTAGCGGTTCCACTGAACGCTCAGATTACTCCCATCGCGGCGGGTCAGACCATCAGCGGCCGCCTCGATACGAGTGATGGCCGTCTCACCGACGACTCATATTTTGATCTGTACGAGTACCGCGGTCAGGCCGGCGAGTAGATCGTCATCACGATGCGATCCGGAGACTTCGACACCTACCTGCAGGGTGGTCCAGCCGACGGCACCGGGCTGTCCGCCGAGGACGGAGACGACGACGGGGGCGGGGGAACCGATTCGCAGATCACGACGCGCGTGGGGACCTCGGGCATCTACCGAATCAGGGCGAATTCGCTGGACGCCAGCGAGACGGGTGCATACACGCTGACCATCGAATCGGAGTTAGGAGCTGCACAGACCGGACCGATTCAGCCGATCAGCGCGAACCAGAACGTATCGGGGCGACTCGATGC
>JAKMDG010000426.1 GCA_022428035.1 Longimicrobiales bacterium | reverse complement strand
GCCCCATTCCCGGAAGAAGAAGCCCCCCCAGATCCGGTCGCTCTTGAGAAGTCCCGCGGATCCACCGCACGAGAGGCTGCCGCTTCGCACGAAGCGGTCTTCCAGGAAGCCCTCGACATTGTAGTCGTCAGTCAGCGCCCATTCTACACGCAAACCAGCTACGGTGTTCTGATCTACCGATCCGGTATCCCAAGGTCGCAGCACCATGACGGCGAAGACGTCGTCGCCCACATACCTGCCCAGCTCCAACTGAGTGTCAGCCACGTAGTCGCGACCCAGCGATTGTCCACCGCCGCTCTGCTGCACCGAGAAATAATCCAGGAAATCGCGGAAGACAGCAGAGCCAAACTGGTTCGTGAGCACGCCCCCCACGAACGTCACGGTTCCCTGGACGGCTGACGATACCACACCGCTGTTGCCAAGCGGGCCTACGCCTCCAGCCCGCCCACCGAGCGCGCCACTCCGCTGGCCGAAGACCAGGTAGGACACAAGGTCCTCTTCGGCGAGGCCTGCCTCCTCGGTCGTCAGCGTGACGACCGGCTGGACCAGCGTCCCCTCCAGCAGAGCGTTCACATTGAGAGGTGGCTCGTTCTGCCTTCGGATCCGGCTTGCCGCCTGGATGTTCAGATCCGGGTTCAGCCCCGGCCGCCCAATGAAGAGGACGCTACCTCCTTCCAGTTCGAACGTCCGCCCGAGTACGCGATGCGAGCCGCGAACCGCCTCCAGTTCACCGATGAGTACAAAATCGCTCTTCGTCCGGTCGTACCGTACCAGCAGATCACCAGACATCTCGACGTCTGAGTCGATCGAGCGTAACCAGGAGCCCCTTGGTACCGAGAGATCCACGTCCACACGAAGGTTGTCGAAGAACGGATCTTGAAGACCGGCAAACAAGGGCTGTGACATCAGGGCAGTGGTGTCGACCGCGAGTCCGCTCTGGAACAGAAAGGGATCGTTCAGATTGACGACCCCCGCGGCTCGCTGAAGCTCATCGACATAGATGGCCCCCGCGTCGACCGTGAGCGAGCCCTGCGCCACGGGGCGGGAGTAGCGGCCGCCGAGGTCAAAGCTGCCACTGACCGAGCCTTCGACATCTGGACGGGACACCGCGAGAAATCGCTCGAACGCGAACGTCAGGTCCAGCGCTGGATCTGCGAAGGGTTCCAGTAACACGGTCCCGGTCACGTCGGATCGGCCGCTGCCTGCGGCCGACAGCTCGACTTCGGCGGTCCTGTCCTCCCGCAGCGTCACCGTCCCGTTCACATCGGTATGCCGCACACCGATCGCTTCGATCGACCAGGCAGCCTCGGAGAGCTCGAGTCGGCCTGCCGGCGCAGGCGATCCGAGCGTGCCCTGGATGGAAACGTCGCCCGATACGGTCCCGATCACCCCTTCGAGTGCACTCACATAGCTGAGCGCAATCGCGGCATCGAGAGAGTCGGCTACCACATTCACACGCATCGGTTGATCCAGGATACGGTCCTCCGCTTCGATCAGAGCCAGATCGATCGGAAGCGTGCCACTCGCGCGAAGGGCAGAGCGATTCCCGTCCAACCCGTCCAGGTCGAACTGCAGCTCACGGCCGCGGTACGACATCTCGCCGCGGACCCTGGTGAGCTGCGTCGAGCCGTACCGAGGTCCGTCGATCTGAATCTCGCCCTCGATGCTGGGAGCCTCCGCCGAGCCTCGAACAGACAGATCCACGTCGATATGTCCGCCGACCTGAAGTCGTTCGAGTTGGGCTATGCGCAGCACTTGCTCCGCGTGCAGGCCCGTCACACCGAGTCGAAAATCGCTCCCACCGCCGCTCGAGAGCGTTCCATCGGCGATGAGACGCATCGGATCATCATCGGTACGAGCGATCTCGACGCTGTCCACCGCAAGCGTTCGCTCGTTCCAGGCCACTCGAGCGGGACGGACAAGACGCCATTCGTGGTCATCGACCCGGATGTCGAACTCATCCATGTCGACCGAACCCCCGGTCGAGTCGATGACGAACGAACCGATAGCCTGATACTCCTCACCCGGACGGCGGACGATCTCGAGACGTCCGTCCCCGTCGAGTTCGAACATATCCGCCTCGAACCCACCCTGTTGAAAGCGTCGGCCAGCAACATCGATGCCGTGCGCCGTCGCACCCATCTGCCAGACGCCGTTCGTATCCGGGAGGCCCGTCGCCGTGAGCGCGATCCGAGCGGAGTCGATCTGATTCTGCTTCCACGAGGCTCCGTCCACGCGCATGACCACGCCAACGTCGATGTCACCGAGGCGCCCACTCACGCTCGCCCCTCCGAAAACGGCTCCGTCGAGCTGAACGTCGGCCAGCCGAGGAAGCGTGTCGGGGTCAACGCCCTGGAGGCGCAAGAACTCGCGATCAAGCGGGGTGAGTTCCTCCTGGACGATGATGGAGTCGGCGACCCCCATGAGGGCGGGCCGAAGTCCAACGAGACGATCTGCGCTGAAGTCCACAGACGTATTGCCGAATCGTCCTTCGACAAGTCCGAGACGACCGCGCCCCGTCACCTCAACTCCACCGACGATAGCGCGCAGCGAGTCAGTGATGAGAACCCCGTTTCGTATCCGTATGCCGGTCGAGAGCGTGTCGACAATCACCGCTCCGAGTCGAGACGCATGCGCGGAGCCGACGAGGTCGAGCATCATCGAGTCCGGAGCGATTCCGAATCCCTCGACCTGCAGCGCACCACTCCAGTTGCTGCGTTCCGGAAGGCGCATACTGAGCTCCGAGAGTGGAAGGTCGTCAGCTTCCAACTCCATTCGGTACGCTGCCGCTGGATCATCCAGATCGATCCGCCCACGACCCTCCACACGGCCGTCCTGCACGGACAAATCAACGACGACCGTCGCATCGTCCAGTGCACCATCCACCGAGACCGAGCCCCACGCCTCTCCGGTGAGCTGAAGCTCGGGGGCTACACCGTCGAGAAGTCCGACGGCGAGCGGGCGTAACTCTACGTTCGTATCCGTGATCCAGCTCCCGTCTTCAGGGCCTCGCCAGAACACGCCATTCACCCGGGTCACCGTCCGGAGTCCCGTCACAGAGTTGTGGCTCATCTCGGCGATCACCGAGAGTCCGTCATCAACGTTGCCCTCGACACGAACCTCACCATCACCGTTCCCAGCCCAGGGGAAGTCCGGCCACAGCGCAGACAGCACGTCGTAGTTCATCGGGCGGAGAACGGCTGCGAAATCAGTGGCACCGGGATTGTCCCCGCGGTGCACCGTGCCGTCGAACTGGGCCGGCGTCAGATTACCACCCAGCCCCGTAGGGATCAGCGTCAGACGACCCGCCGCTGTAAGGTCGGTCAGCGTGCCGTTGAATGACGCCTCGCCGCTGAGCCATCCATCGAGCGGTATGTCC
>JAKMDG010000272.1 GCA_022428035.1 Longimicrobiales bacterium | reverse complement strand
GAATGATGCCTTTCGCAGCCGGAGCGTCGTCACCGAAGAGGTGAACGTGGGCCATCACGTCGTGGCGGAAGCGCTTTTCATACTCGGCCGCTTTTACGAGGTCGAGCTTGTCCGCGGCTGCGCGCATCTGCTCGAGCGCCTCGTCTGAAATGTCGAGACCGAGCTCAGCCTCGCTTTCGGCGAGTGCGATCCAGAGGCGGCGCCACGTTCCGTAGCGGCGAGCTGGAGAAAAAACTTGCTGCATTTCTCGAGACGCATAACGGTCCGAGAGCGGGTGCATGTATCGATCGAGGTCCAACTAACCCCTCCAGTACAGACTTGTCGTGTAGAAGTTGTTGTCGCGCTCGAGATAAAGGACGATACGGCCTTCCTGGCCCGTCAGCGCGTCGAAGAAGGCGGCAGCGTCGTCGGCGCTGCGGATACGGGCGCGGTTCATCTGAATGATAACGTCACCCGCCTGAAGTCGGGTGCGGCTGGTCAGCTCCGCCGAGATGTCGGCGATCAGTGCGCCGGATTCACTGGAAAGCCCGAGCTCTCCCTGGATCTGGGAAGACACCGAGATAAGCTGGATGTCCTGGAAGAGCGTGACGCGGGAGGCCGTCGTGGATGGGAACGGCTCTGCCTCGAGCCCGACGGCCCGGGTCTGCCCCTGAACATCGAGATCAAGGTTGTCTCCTGCGCGAAGATCGAGCAGCACACCCTCCCAGTCCAACGGACCGGAGAGTGGGCGTCCGTTCGCCCGAAGAAGCATGTCTCCGGACTCGAGGGCCGCATCATGCGCCGGGGACCCCTCGGCGACACGGCTGATCCGTACGCCGCGCGTCCGGCCCCACGCATCGGCCTCGACAGGCTCGACATCGATACCGACCCACGCGCGGCGGATCTCCCCATACTCCCGGAAATCGTTGGCAATCTGGAGTGCCCGGTCGATGGGAATGGCAAACCCGAGCCCTTCGCTGCCGCCGCTTCGAGAGATGATGGATGCGTTGATTCCGATGACCTCTCCGTCGGCGTTCACGAGTGCGCCACCCGAGTTCCCCGGGTTGATGGCTGCGTCGGTCTGAATCATGCCGAAGTAGAAGCCCTCATCCTCGGAGGACGGGGCGATGTTGCGGTCGACGGCAGAGATTACACCAGCCGTCACGGTCGGCTCACTGTCTGCGACGTAGTTGCCGAGAGGGTTTCCGATTGCAATCGCCCACTCACCGATCATGAGGCCATCGGCCGTCCCCAGCGGAGCGACGGGCAGATCCTGCCCGATGATCCTGAGGACCGCGATGTCGGCGACTGGATCGGTTCCGATAATCGTGGCGTCGAGGTCGCGCCCGCCGGCCAGGGTGACCTTGATCTGCGCAGCTCCGGTGATGACGTGGTCGTTCGTGATGACGATGCCGCTGTCGTCCACGATGACACCGGACCCGAAGCCGGCACTCCGCTGTTGCGCACCGGGAGGGAGGATCATGCTCTCCCACATGGTTCGGGGCCGAACCCGCTGGGTACGGAGCACGTTCACGCTGACCACGGCGGGCGCGACCCGCGCTGTAGCGCGGACGATTGCGGTGGTCCGATCGTCGTCGATCGACTGCGAGGCAGCTTGTGATGAGGCTGTGCCCGGATCACAGGCACTCGCGATGACCGCGGCGAGCGCCGTGAACAGGAGCCGGTGAGCTCCGCAGGTCACGCTAGATCGCAGTACCGGCCTCATCCCAATCCTTGAGGAATGCATGGAGACCCTTGTCGGTGAGCGTGTGCTTGCTGAGCTGCCAAAGCACCTTCGGCGGCAGTGTGCAGCAATCGGCGCCAATCAGCATGCACTCGACCACGTGCATCGGGTGGCGGAGCGACGCAGCCAGAATTTCCGTGTCGAAGCCATAGTTGTCGTACACCTGGCGGATCTGACCGATGAGCTGCATGCCCTCACCGGAGATGTCATCGAGCCGGCCTACGAACGGTGAGACGAAGGTCGCGCCTGCCTTCGCGGCAAGCAGCGCCTGAGAGACCGAGAAGCACAGGGTAACATTGACCTTGTGCCCTTCGCCGACGAGATCACGGCAGGCCTTCAGGCCATCCTCCGTCAGAGGGACCTTGACGACCGCATTCTCGTGGATGGCCGCCAGCTTGCGCCCTTCCGATACCATCGTCTCCCGGTCGACCGCCACCACCTCGAGTGACACCGGGCCATCCACGGCCTCGCAGATCTCCCTGTACATACCTGTCACGTCTCCGTCGGCCACTTTGGCGACGAGGGACGGATTCGTCGTGATGCCATCGATGAGGCCCGCGTCGGCGGCTCGTCGAATTTCTGACAGTTCCGCAGTGTCGAGGAAGATCTTCATTGGGGCAGGGGGCTCCTGGTCCGTTCAGTTGTGGGATCTGTGTCGGCTCCGGTCACGTCGTCCCCGGGATACGTCACCCGATGAAGGAAAAGACCCTCGGGAGGTGCGGGGGGGGATGTGATCAACTCCGAATGAGAGACGAGTAACCTAGCCACATCCTCGAGCGGGCGCCGACCAAGAGCCACGTCGATCATGGTGCCGGTCAGATAGCGAACCATATGATGCAGATAACGGTCGGCCGTTACGGTGAAACGCACGCCCAGATCGGTGTCAGTCCATGATGCTGAG
>JAKMDG010000384.1 GCA_022428035.1 Longimicrobiales bacterium | reverse complement strand
TAGGCCTCGGCATCCTCAGATGCTACGTCCTGAATCTGAACGCCGATGCGCGGACGTTTCACGTACCCGTACTCGACGAGGTCCTCCATGACGCGTCGCGCCAGGTTGATCGGAATGGCGAACCCGTACCCCTGATACACACCTGTAGTCGAGGCGATGGCCGAGTTAATGCCTACAACCTGACCCTGGAGGTTGACCATCGGCCCGCCGGAGTTGCCGGGGTTGATCACCGCATCGGTCTGGATGAAGTCCTCGATCGCATAGCCGGACACGGACGGATCGTCGGCGAACCGCGGATCCCGGAAGATGTCGTTCTGAAGCAGGCGAAGGCCCCGGCCGCGCGCGCTGATGATTCCAGCCGTGACCGTAAAGTCGAGCTGTGTCGACGCGCCGAAGCCCGGATTCCCGATCGCGAGAATCCACTCACCGACGTTGATATCATCCGAGTCTCCGAAGGCCATCATGGGAAGCTCCTCCTCCACGTCGACCTTGATCACGGCGACATCGGTGAACGGGTCTGCCCCGACCACGCGCGCCGAGAAGTACCGGCGGTCAGGGAAATAAACCCGAAGGTCGTTGGCTCCCTCCACGACGTGGTTGTTCGTCAGAATGTATCCGTCCGTCGAGACGATGAACCCGGTTCCTCCGGCGATTGCATTGCGGGGCGTGTCGTCGCCTTCCTCGTCGAAGAAACGTCGGAACTGCTCCGGCACCTGCTCCCGACTGCCGCGTGGCTGCACGGCCCGCCGGGTTTCGATTCGGACCACCGCGGGTGTGACTGCGTCCGCCAGGTTCGTAAACGCGGCACTCAAGTCGAGCGCAGGCTGGACGGCAGAGGCCGGTACCTGCGGACGCTCGGTGATCGGCGGCATCGCGTGCGACGTACTCGTCCACCCCAGGCCGCTGGCGAGAGCAACTCCACCTATCAAGGCAATGGCCGTAAGTGCGATCACCCGACCCTTGGCTTTCAACGGATCGTACATCCCGGTTCCCTCCCGATCTCTATCCGTTCAGCGTCCTGTGGACGCCGTTGATTCGACCCAGAATACACGGAGAGGCCCAACTACGGTCCGGCCCCACCTAGTCTGCTTCATCTGGGTAGGATGCGGTCTGGAGACCGACGGGTTGCCCCGCCGGCCTCCAGATTCCGCGCTACTTCTCTTCGTCGACGATCTCGTAGTCCGCCTCGACGACGTCCTCGGCTGCTTCGGCCTGTGCCTCGTCGGCGACCTCGGCTTCCTGGTCGTCAAACCCGGATTGTGCTCCGGCCTCGTCGCCGGCCTCTGATTCGGCCGCCTGAGACTGGTACATCTCCTGACCTGCCGCACTAAAGGCCTGCATCAGCTCGTCACGGGCGGCGTTGATGGCATCGAGGTCGTCGCCCTTGAGCGCTTCTTTCGCTGCCTCGGTCGCGTCGGTAAGGCGGGTCTTCGAATCCTCGGAGACCATCTCGCCCCACTCGGCGCTGTCTTTCTCGACCTGATAGACCAGGGAGTCGAGCTGATTACGTGATTCGACTTTCTGACGGCGATCCTCGTCCTCGGAGGCGTGCTCCTCGGCGTCCTTCACCATCTTGTCGATTTCAGCGTCGGACAGACCACTCGACGCCTCAATGCGGATCTTCTGCTCCTTCCCGGTAGCATTGTCCTGGGCGGACACGTGCAGGATCCCGTTCGCGTCGATATCGAAGGTCACCTCGATCTGCGGCATCCCTCTGGGTGCCGGCGGAATACCGGTGAGCTGGAATTTTCCGATGGTCTTGTTGTCCAACGCCATCTTCCGTTCGCCCTGCAGGACGTGGATCTCCACGGTCGTCTGGCTGTCCTCCGCCGTCGAAAACGTCTCCGCTTTCTTGGTCGGAATCGTCGTGTTCCGCTCGATCAGCGGTGTCATGACCCCACCGAGCGTCTCGATGCCGAGCGAGAGCGGGGTGACATCGAGCAGGAGAACGTCCGTGACGTCGCCCGCCAGTACACCACCCTGAATCGCCGCACCAACTGCTACCACCTCGTCCGGATTCACACCCTTGTGTGGGTCCTTACCGAAAAAGTTCTGGACGATCTCCTGAACCTTCGGCATGCGCGTCGAACCACCCACGAGGATGACCTCGTCGATGTCTTCCTTGCTCAGGCCGGCGTCGGCGAGCGCCTTTTCCATGGGCGGAATGGTGCGCTGGTTCAGTTCGTCGACGAGCTGCTCGAACTTCGCCCGGGTGAGGCTGTAGTTCAGGTGCTTCGGACCCTCCTGAGTGGCTGTGATAAAAGGCAGATTGATGTCCGAGCTCATCGTGGTGGAGAGCTCCATCTTCGCCTTTTCCGCGGATTCCTTCAGGCGCTGAAGGGCCATCGGGTCCTGAGACAGATCGATGCCCTGGTCCTTCTTGAATTCATCCACCAGCCAGTTGATGACACGCTGGTCGTAATCGTCGCCACCGAGGTGCGTGTCGCCGTTGGTCGACTTCACTTCGAAGACGCCATCGCCGAGCTCGAGGATCGAGATGTCGTACGTCCCACCACCTAGGTCGAACACGGCGATCTTTTCTTCGGTCTTCCTCTCCAGGCCATAGGCGAGCGCAGCGGCAGTCGGCTCGTTGATGATCCGGAGCACTTCGAGGCCAGCGATCTTGCCTGCATCCTTCGTGGCCTGCCGCTGGGCGTCGTTGAAGTACGCCGGGACGGTGACCACGGCCTGATCCACCTTCGTGCCCAGGTAGTCCTCTGCCGTCTGGCGCATCTTCTGGAGAATCATTGCGCTGATTTCGGGCGGTGAGAACGACTTGTCCGCATTCGGGAGCTTCACCGTCACGCGGCCGCCGGCGCCCTGTCCCACATCATACGGGACAAGCTTCTCCTCGGAGTTGACCTCGTCATGGCGCCGACCCATAAAGCGCTTGATCGAGAACACCGTATTCTCAGGATTCGTGATGGCCTGACGCCGCGCCACCTGACCGACCAGCCGCTCAGCATCCTTCGTGAAGGCGACGACCGACGGTGTGGTTCGACCGCCCTCCGAGTTGGGGATTACGACGGGCTCTCCCCCCTCCATGACCGCAACCACCGAGTTCGTCGTTCCCAGGTCGATTCCGATGACTTTGCCCATCTTCTCCCCCATCTCTTTCGTAGTGGCTAATGACTGGTGGAGCGGAGTGCAATCACCATGCCCGTGTTGAGACCGGCTTTCGCGCCGAAATGGCGGACTTTCATGGACGCCCTCTGCCACAATGGCGGTATATGGCGCATTGGGCTCATGATCGTAGCTTCGGCGTGACTCGAATGACGTTTTCTGAATCGCGCCGTGTTCCCGTTACGCGACCACAATCCGACCGAGATCGTACCGATCTTCACGGTCCTGATCGCTCTGTTGACCATCGTAGTCTGGTGGGTCCTTCAGGGCGCGGGGCTGTCCGAGGAGGCGTTGTACAACTCGGTCTGCGTCCTGGGCGTCGTGCCCACAGACGTGACGGGTATGGCTGCGTCCGGCTCAGCGGTGTGCGACGTGGAAAGCCTGGGGGCCGCATCCCTTGTCACGTCGATGTTCCTGCACGGAAGCTGGGGCCACCTCATCGGCAACATCTGGTTCCTCTGGGTCTTCGGAAACAACATCGAAGACTCGATGGGTCACCTCCGCTTCGCTGGGTTCTACCTCCTCACAGGGCTGGCCGCCGCGGTCGTGCAGATTGTCATGGTACCCGGGTCTACGGTGCCCATGGTTGGTGCATCGGGAGCCATCAGTGGAATCATGGGCGCCTACCTGATCTTGTACCCGGGCATCCGCATCGACACATGGATCGGTTTCTGGATCATCCAGGTGCCAGCATGGATGATGCTGGGATACTGGATGCTCCTGCAGCTCACCGGGGTGCTGGGGCCAGCTGCAGTAGGCGGGGGAGTCGCCTACGGTGCTCATCTGGGTGGCTTTGTCGCAGGGTTACTCCTGACCCCTCTTTTCCGGAACACGAAGCTGGTCCAGGCCAAGCAGCGTGGTGTGGTACTCCCTCGCAGCGAGCTCGACCACGGCGGTTGGTGGTAGACCTATGACACTGGTATCCGAGATCCTCACGCAGGTCGTCGTCGCCCCCGAAGCGCTCGATACACCGCTGGTCGAGCGGGCCCGGTCGGTGCTTGGAATGGTTGTCTTGCTTGGCATCGCGTGGGCGCTGAGCACTGATCGCCGACGTATTTCCTGGTCGCTGGTTGCCTGGGGCGTCGGTCTGCAGTTCGTGTTCGCTCTGTTCATTCTGAAGACGTCACTCGGTGCCAATGCGTTCGACGCGGCGGGCGCCATCGTCGTTGGACTGCTCGGCTTCACCCTTCAGGGCGCGGAATTTGTCTTTGGTAATCTGGTCTACGACACGGTCCCAGTCGGCCGAGTAGGTAGTGGCGGGTTTGCTGCGGCGCCGGGGCAAGTCGCCCGCACGGGGGCTGCGTTCGCCTTCAGCGTGTTACCCACGATCATCTTCTTCTCTGCACTCATGGCGGTGACGTACCACCTCGGTATCATGCAGCGCGTCGTTCGTGCGGCCGCCTGGTTGATGCAGCGAACGATGAAGACCTCAGGGGCCGAGTCGCTTTCTGCGGCGGGTAACGTCTTCGTGGGTCAGACAGAGGCGCCACTCCTCGTGCGACCCTTCATCGAGAAGATGACCGAGTCGGAGCTGATGGCGCTCATGACCGGGGGTTTCGCAACCGTGGCCGGGGGCGTGCTGGCTGCTTACGTCGGCATGCTGATCCCATACTTCCCGGACGTTGCCGGACACATGCTCGCAGCTTCGGTCATGTCAGCGCCGGCGGCCCTTGTCGTTGCGAAGATCATGCTCCCTGAGACGCGCGAGCCGGAGACCGCGACATCGCTCGAGATTGTGGTCGATAAGCCCGACGTGAACGTGATCGATGCGGCAGCCCGAGGCGCAGCCGAAGGCCTCACGCTCGCGCTGAACGTCGGTGCAATGCTGCTGGCCTTCGTAGCACTGATTTATATGTGCAACGGCCTGTTGGGATGGGCTGGCGCACTCGTTGGCTTCGACGGTCTCACGCTCGAGCTGATCCTGGGGTGGGTCCTGGCGCCACTCGCATGGCTCATGGGTGTTCCCTGGGTGGATGCACCGTTTGTCGGATCGCTGCTCGGCATCAAAACCGTGCTGAATGAGTTCATCGCGTATCTGCAGCTCGCGGGGTCGTTAGGAGAGGTGGCTGCCGGTGCTGAGGGCGGGCTCTCTCCGCGCTCCGTCATCATCACGACCTACGCGCTTTCAGGCTTTGCAAACTTCGGTTCAATCGCCATGCAGATCGCCGGCATCGGTGGGCTGGCCCCTAGTCGACGCCACGATATGTCGCGACTCGGATTGCGGGCGATGATTGGTGGGTCGATCGCGGCCTTCATGACGGCGACGGTGGCCGGGATGATCCTGTGATGGCATCCGGCGACATGGAGCGCGCTGTTGACGCGCTCCGCAGGGTCGCTGGGATTTCTCCGCCATGTGCGATCGTACTCGGCTCCGGGCTGAGCGGTCTGATCGAGCAGATCGCGTGCCCAGTCGAGGTGCCGTTCAGCGAGGTGCCGGGTCTTCCTGACACGACCGTGTCGGGGCACCTGGGACGTTTCGTGTTCGGCACGCTCGCCGACGCGCCAGTCGTACTCCTCGCCGGTCGACTTCACGCCTACGAGGGGCACAACCTGAACCGGCTCGTTGCACCCATCAGGCTTCTGACCCGCCTGGGCGTGGACACGGTACTGCTCACCAACGCGTCCGGTGGTATCCATCCGCGACTCGCGGCCGGGGACATCGTCCTTGTGGACGATCAGATCAATCTGACGTTCGGAAGCCAGCTCGCCGGCCCCGCGCGTGAAGCTCAAGCGCGCTTTCCGGATATGAGTGCG
>JAKMDG010000383.1 GCA_022428035.1 Longimicrobiales bacterium | reverse complement strand
GCCCACTGCTCTCGAACCGTGGCGTCGTTTTCATCGGCAGAGTGCAGATGCGTGTAGCAGCCGACGCAGCGCGCACCCTCTGCACCAGCGACGGCATGGGACATCCAGTCTGAAGCCCGACGCCAGTCGAACCCGCTTCGGCCCATTCCGGTATCGATGTCGATGTGGTAATCGGCTGTCGTACCGCCTGAACAAGCCGTCACTCCCAGCTGCTGCAGGGCGCCCAGGCTGGATATCGACAACTGAAGCCGGTGCTCCACGGCAGCGGCCAGGTCCTCATAGGGCGCGGGACTGCATACGACGATCCGACCCTCGACGCCGAGTTCCCGAAGCCGCGCGCCCTCCGAGACTCCGGCAACACCAAATCCCCATGGCTCAAGCGGCTCGAGCACCCGCACAACCGCCTCGACACCCAGGCCGTACGCGTTCGCCTTGACCATGGGAAGCAGCCCGGTCCCGGGCGCGACCTGGTCGCGAACACGGACATAGTTGTCGCGCAGTGCTTCGGCTCGCACCTGCACCCACGCGCGGGCTTTTGGGTTTGTTGACATAAGACCCGAAAGATGCCAGAAACAGGGCGCTTCGACGACCCCCTGCAGCCCTCAGCGAGGGCTTCGTCGAACTCCGTCCGACACCCGGGATCGACCAACATGACCGCCTCCGATCACACGCACCACTTCTCCGGTCCAGGCACCCTCGATCGGGCATTGAATCTCGTCCGCTTCCTCCGCAAGGAATGCCCGTGGGATGCCAGGCAAACAGCAGAGTCGCTCATTCCTCATCTACTCGAGGAAACGCACGAGGTCGTCGATGCGATCCGTGAGAGTGACGACCACGGGCTCGAAGGAGAGCTCGGGGATCTCCTGCTCAATCTCGCCTTCCAGATTGTTGTGGCGGAGGAAGCCAGCACCATGGATGCAGACTCTGTCTACGCCCGGCTGGAAGCCAAGATGATTGCCCGCCATCCACACATCTTCGGCGACGGTGAGCAGCGACACTGGGAGGAGATGAAGGCAGAAGAGCGCTCGGCCCACGAACGCGTGCTCACCGGCCTCGCAAAGGGCCTCGACCCGCTGACCCGCTCTCATCGAATCCAGGAACGCGTCGCCGGTGTCGGATTCGACTGGGATGACGCGACTGGGGCCCTCGAAAAGGTGAGTGAGGAGCTGACTGAGACCACGGAGGCCCTCGGATCCGACGATTTCATGGAGGAGGTCGGGGATCTGCTCTTCGCGTGTGTGAATGTTGCCCGACTCGGAGGCGCACACCCCACGACAGCACTGGCACGGGCCAATGCCAAGTTCACGCGACGCTTCGAGGCACTCGAAGAGCTGGCGCGTGAACGCAGGGTCGAGCTGGCAACAGCCGGACTACCTGTGCTCGACAAGCTCTGGGATGAGGTCAAGGCAGTTGAACGGGCCGGAGGCTCGAACGACCGCTGACGGAGACCCGCCGCGAGTCGCCTAGTAGCCCGCACCCTTGTCGACGACGTTCTCCCACTCCTGGATCGGGCGATCGTGCAGGTGCCGGTCGAGATTCCTCAAAATGAGGTCGGTCTCCCGAACCCAGAAACCCCTCGTCACTGCAGACACGTGTGGTGTGATGGCCACATTCGAGAAACCCCAGAGGGGATTTTCCGCCGGAAGAGGCTCCTCAGTGAACACGTCCAACCCTGCCCCCCGGAGCCGGCCGTCACTCAACGCCTGGATCATGGCGTCTTCATTGACGAGACGCCCACGGGCAACATTCACGAGAATCGTTCCCGGCTTCATCCTGTCGAATGCGTCGGCGTCAATCATCCCCCTCGTCTCAGGAGTGTCGGGCGCCGCCACCACGATCGCGTCACACTCCCGATAGACTGTGTCGAGACCGGACTCACCCCACACCATCTCGATCCGTGAGCCGAGCACACCACCACCAGCGATCGGTTCAAGGTCAGCTTCCCCGTCTCGGGCGGGCGTGCGCTTCACCGCAATCACTCGGGCCCCGAGTGACGCCACGCGTCGGGCGACCTCTCGGCCGATACCACCGAATCCCACGATTCCGACTGTCATCGCCGAGAATTCCAGCAACGGGGCCCCGACGACGTAGAACGGCTCCGTCGACCACTCGGACCGACGCTGCGATTCGGCCGCCAGGTCCAGGCCGCGCGTAAAGTGGAGCAGCATGGCAAGCACGGTCTCTGCCATGGGTGGTGCGTGAATCCCGGCCGAATTCGTGAAGGTTACCGGACTTTTCAGCATGGTGGGCGTCAGCGAAGACCCCACGCCGGCCGCGCCCGAGTGCACCCAACGCAGGTCTCGACCTGCCTCGAGCAGTTCCGCGGGGATGCCATACCCGAAGTACACCTCCGCGTCCGCCACAAGCTCGAGCACCGCGGGAGACACCCGGGCTGCCCCGTCGCCCGAACCATCCGTTTCCTCTTCGACGACGTCGAGCGTCCACGACACCGGGAGTGCGGCACGGATCCGCTCCGGGACCCAGTCGGGCATGGCCCAGATGGGTCTTCGGTCAGTCATGTCGAGAACGGCACGTGACATGATCGGCTAGGGATAGAGTCGGTTCATCAGGCGGGGGAACGGAATCAACTCACGGATGTGATGACGTCCTGTGATCCATGCCACCGTGCGCTCGATTCCCAGGCCAAAGCCCGAGTGCGGAAAGGTGCCGTAACGGCGCAAGTCCAGATACCAGTCGTACGCTGCCTCAGGCAGCCCTTCTTCCCGGATCCGACTTTGCAGACGCTCGAGGTCGTCCTCACGCTGGCTGCCGCCGATGATTTCGCCGTACCCCTCAGGGGCGAGCAGATCATCGCAGAGGACGGTCCGCGGGTCATCCGGATTTTCCTTCATGTAGAACGCCTTGGCGTCCTTCGGATAATCATGAACGAAGAGGGGCAGGTCATGCTCCTCCATGAGTGTCGCCTCGTCACCCGCGCCCAGGTCACGGCCCCACTCGATGTCGGAACCAAGCTCCTGGAGACGGGCGACCGCCTGCGTGTAGCTCATGCGCGGAAACGGCGGTTTGATGCGTTCCAGAAACGCGGTGTCGCGCTCCAGCACCTTCAACTCCTCCTGACACCGCTCGAGCGCACGCTCGACGATGTACGACACGAACTGTTCCTGCAGTTCCATGTTCGCCTTGGAGTCCGCAAAGGCGACTTCCGGCTCCACCATCCAGAACTCGGTCAGATGTCGGCGGGTCTTCGACTTCTCAGCCCGAAATGTCGGACCGAAGGAGTAAACGCGCTTGAACGCCGGGCACGCCGCCTCCACATAGAGCTGACCCGTCTGCGCCAGGTACGCCGACTCGCCGAAGTAGTCGGTCTCGAAGAGCG
>JAKMDG010000382.1 GCA_022428035.1 Longimicrobiales bacterium | reverse complement strand
GCAGGAACGTCGGGAGCAGATGGAGCGGGAGAAGGCCGACCGGGACGAGAAGGCTCGTCGGGAGCGGGAGGACGCGAAACTCCGGGATCAAGAGCGGCAGCGCCAGCATGAGCGCCAACTGGAGGAGTCCAAGTTGGCTGCCAAGCAGCAGCGGGAGCACGCCGAGCGCATGTTGCAGCTCCAGAAGATCGAGATGGAGCGCAAGAGCGGCGCCACTGGGCTTGAAATGCTCGCGCAGTTCGGTCTCAACCCGAAGGAGATCCTCCCCCGTCTGCTCGGCGGTGGGGAAGAAGGAGAAGAAGGCGGCGGTGCCGCAGGCGCTGAGGGCGGATGGGCCGAGGCTATCCCCAAGGTGCTGGGGGCCCTCGCTGGGATGGTTGGTCCCCGAGGAGATGCGGCTCAGCAGGCCGCTGCGGCCCAACAGGCCGCAGCGCGTCAGGCCGCTGCCCGTCAGGCTGCGGCACGTCAGCCTCGCATCGCCCCACCTGTTCCCGACTTCGGGCAGGCTCAGTTCGAGCAGTCTCGGCCCCAGCCTGCCTACCAGACCTCTGCGCCAGGTCCCGCTCCGGTAGGGGCACCACAGAGTGCTCCGCCTCCCCAGCCCGGAGAGCCTGAGCCCCAAGTTGTCCGGATGGAAGTGCCTCCGGTGGACTCGAAGGCGATGGCCAAGGCCGCAGGCATGAACCTGAAGGCCATCCGGTCTGCACGTCGCGGCATGGTGAACCTCGTCCGTCGGGTCAACGGTTCTCCCAAGGAGAAGTGGGAAGAGGTCATCACCGCTGGGATCATCAACGAGCCTCGCATCTTCGACTACGTGAAGGCAGTCACGGTCAAGTTGGCCATTGACGAGGCCGGAGCCGAACCCAACCTCCGGGATGCAGTCATCGCCGCCATGCGGGCGTCGGTACTCGTCCCTGACGACCTTCCCTATGGAGACGGGGCATGAAGTACACGGTCAAGGCAGAGAAGCTGGAGATGACGCTTCAGATAGACGGGGGCTTCGTCGAGGCGCTCCTGGGCGCGATTCGAGCGGCCAAGACGGTCAACTCTCACAAGGTCTACACGCCCTACCCGGAGGAGTCCGAGTTTGACTTCTCCGCCGAGAGCGCAGAGATGCCCGAGGCCGCGCCTCCGGAGCCTTCTGCCCCTGTCGAGTTGGACCGCACCAGCAAGGCGTACCGCAAGTGGTACGAGTTCGTGTTGATGTGGCTGCGGAACTTCGCCCAAGAGGGCGAGCAGCCTGAGCGGGGAGAGGCCACGCGAGAGCTGGGTCTTCGCCGTGATGCTGGAGAGATTGTCTCCACCATCAAGCGGCAGGGCGGACTCACCCATGCTGTCCATGAGGTGCTGGAGAGTGCCTTCGCCATTCAAGAGTCGGCTCGCCTTGATGGCATGGCCGAGACGGACCGGAAGGTCCTGGCCCGTCAGGTGGCGGAGAACATCACGCAGGTCAGCAGCATCTTCTTCTACGACCTGTGCGACCTGCTCGAATACCACAACCCCTTGGAAGAGGAAGAAGACTGATGGACCATATCTGTGCAATCACTGGAACCTTGGCGGACGACGAGTCCCCCATGACCGAGACTGGCCCGCTGGGCTGGGTCAAGATCACCATCGAGCGGCAGGTGCCCAACCCTGAGTACGTTCAGCTCCAGCAGTTGAAGGCGTCCATGGTCGAGCAGCAGTTCGATATGGTCAAGGAGCAGATCCCCGAGGGGGACCCGAACGCGGCAGCGATGGTTCGCCTCAATGTCGAGTTCCAGATCCGTGCCATGTTCTCCGCACTGGAGGCGGAGATGGACCAGTACGTGCCTCAGTATGAGGAAGCCTACATCTCTGCCCCCGAAGCCGACGAGGACGTGCTCGAAGTGCTCAACTCCATCCGCGAGGCGCTGGGGTTGATGGACAGCATGGAGGAGAGGACCGAAGATGAAGAGGACTCTGAAGACCCCGCAGGGGGAGAGGACACCTGATGCTGGTCAAGTTCGACATCCCAACCATCGCGCCTGACGTCATCGTGCGGGTGAGCAACCTGACGAAAGAAGCAGACGTGAAGTTCAAGGACAGCGACGAACGCCACAAGAAGCAGTGGGTTCGGGAGCAGGCGATGCCGCTCCTGAAGGACGTGAAGCTGAAGAAGATTCCGCCCTGGTTGGTCAAGCCAATCAAGGAAGCGGCTGTGTCCATCATGGTGGACACGATCTGGGCGATGCGGCAGGGAGAGCCGTGAGGGGGCCCGGTGGGGAAGGACAGGAGGAGTCCACCCCTACCGAGCACTCGGCGTGATTCTCAGCCATGGCTGCCTGCCAGTCGATGTAGTAGGCTCCCGGTGACGGAGAATGCCCATGAACTGGTCTGGCAAACTGCGAACGCCGACAAACCGGCTGACGGCTTCGCAGCCCAAGGTCTACCACATGCCCAAGTGGGATGGGTACGGCGACCCCAAGCGTCTTGACGTCATCGCACGCATCGCTGAGTCGCGCGGGCGCGACCCTCAGATCGCCACACTGGCCGTTCGGGTCTTGAAGCAAGCAGGCGTCAAGCCTCGACAGTTCAAGAAGCAGGCCGCCGCTTTGCTGAAGTGGGTCCAGAACCCCAACAACGTCTACTACGTGAACGAGCCGGGGGAGCGCCTCCAAGACCCGCTCTACACGTTGAAGGTCGGCTACGGCGACTGCGACGACATGACCATGTTGTTGTACGCGCTGTACCGGAGCCTTCGATTGCCAGTCAAGCTGGTCATTGTGGGCGTGGATCGGAACGGTCGGAAGGTGCGGTACCACCAAGGCGACGCGCACTACCCGCAGGGAGTGGACTGGTCTCACATCTACCTTGCGGTGGGGGATGACCCCTTCAACCCTAAGCGGTACCTCTACGCTGAGCCTACCGTGCAGGGCGCACCTCTCGGTTGGGATGTCG
>JAKMDG010000348.1 GCA_022428035.1 Longimicrobiales bacterium | reverse complement strand
TCATGGCGGTTTTGCGGTCGACCGCCGCGATTCTGGGCCTCACCGTGCGCGGGTAACACAACCAACGCGGTCATCAGCGCCAGAGTGACTCGGAATCCGAGAGGTACCGTCTTCATCATCCCGCTCCCTCGCTCGTGAGCTCTTCCAGCAATTCCATCAACGCTTCGTCGGAAAGCCCATCGAAAGACGGCTCCCCGGCCAGCAGACCATCATCGCTCAGCCAGAGCTCGCCTTCCTCGGCTTCCGACGCAAAGTCCGGCACGGAGCCGTCGATCGTCACCGGCCGGTCCGTCGATACTCCGATCCCCAGCGCCAAGGCTGCAACGGCAGCTGCCGAAATGCCCCACCAGGGACGGCGCGTCGATCGACGCGATGTCCGCACAGACGTCGTCACCTGATGGACGAGTGTAGCCGGCACTGCAGGCGGCGCGGCGAGCAGTATCTGGATCAAGTCGAGTTCCGCTCGGCACTCGGCACAGTTCGGCAGATGCGCCGCCACGACCTTGCCTGCGCCGACGTCCAGCCGTCCAGCTGCAAAGTCCGGGAGATACTCCCGAATCGTCCCACAATCTGTCTGGCTCATACCATCAACTCCCTCAGCCGGCGGATGCCGTGAAAGTAGTTTACCCTCGCTGCACCTTCAGTTGACCCGATCATGTCAGCGATCTCGCGAAAGCTGAGCCCTTCGTCGACCCGCAACGAGACCGAGAGACGCTGCTTCTCCGGCAGCGTCTCGAGCAACGCCCGAGCCCTGGAGGATTCCTGTCCGTTCACCGCCTGCTCGGCAGGATCGGGATCATCGACCGCGATCGGACCTACGTCATCGATTGCGGACTCATTCCAACGGCTGCGCTTGCGTAGCGCTAGTCGGGCCTCGTTTGCCGTAATTGTCATCAACCACGTCCGAAAAGAAGCATCTCCCCGAAAACCGCTCAGAGCGCGGAATGCCTTGATGAAAGCGTCCTGCACCACGTCCTGGGCGGCATCATCCAGCCGCGTGATGGAGCGTGCCACTCGGTAGGCAGACGCATGATGCCGCCGGACTAGTTCATCCAGCGCGTCATCATCTCCCGAGCGGCCTCGTTCGACCAGCTCACCGTCGGAGACCGCATCGCCCCCTCGTGCATTGTCCGTCACAGATGGTTAGACGCGACAGGGCCCAAAGCGTTAAATGCGAAGACCCGCGTGATCGACACCGCCATGCGGCGGGTCGGTCAGAAACCGACGTCGTCGAGCTTCTCGACTCGGGCGCGCAGATGCTTCGAAGGCTTGAACACCGGAACAGACCTCGACGGAACCTCGACGGAATCTCCGGTGCGCGGGTTCCGGGCCATCCGGGTCTTCCGCTTCCGGACCTTGAACGTGCCAAAACCACGGATCTCGATGTTCTCGCCGTTGGCGAGCGCCAGCTTCACTGCATTGAGGAAGCCATCTACGACGAGTGCGCAGTCCTTCTTGGTGATCCCCGGGCCGATGGCGTCTGCCACCTGCTCCACCAAGTCTGCCTTCGTCATGTTACCTCCAGGAGAGCCCTGCTCGGCGTCCGGTCCGGCAAGCGAAACCAGACGGTAGCGAGGGCGGTGTTCGATCGCAAGGCACGTCGGAGTCGTTGCGGGATAGCGACTTGCGGCACTGCCGGCAAGTTCGATGAGCCCTCGGTCACGCCCCGGCGCGTTCCTCCATCAGGGCGATGAACTCGTCGAAGAGATATCGACTGTCGTGCGGACCCGGTGCTGCCTCGGGATGATACTGCACCGAAATCACAGGGAATTCCCTGTGTCGTACGCCCTCGGCAGTCCCGTCGTACAAGTTCACGTGCGTAAGGCGAAGGCCCGGCGCGCCCGGGATTTCATCACCCTCCCCGGACTCGACGGCGAAGCCGTGGTTCTGGGATGTGATCTCGACGGCCTCACGATCTAGGTTCCGCACGGGGTGGTTACCGCCATGATGCCCGAAGGGCAGCTTGTACGTCCTCGCACCAAACGCTCGACAAATGAGTTGATGCCCGAGGCAGATGCCGAAGATCGGGACGTCCGCTTCCGCCAGAGCCAGGATCGCCTTCTCAGCAGCACCGACCGCCGCCGGGTCTCCCGGCCCATTGGAGACGAACAATCCGTCGGCCTTGGCCGCAAGGATCTCTTCCAACGGGGTCTCAGCCGGGATCACCGTCACCCGACACCCGCGTTCAGCCATCATTCTGGGGGAATGAGCCTTTACACCGAAATCATAAGCCAGAACATGGAAGCGCTCCTCGCCCACCGCCGGCACCTCGTACGGCTCATCTGTAGAGACGCCGCCCGCAAGGTCCAGCCCTTCCATATCGGGCTGTTCCAGAATCTGTGAAAGGAGTTGCTTCGCATCCGTCTCGACCGGGGCGATCGCGCCGCGCATCGCTCCCTGCGACCTGATGTGCCGCGTGAGTGCTCGGGTATCAATCTCGGCGATACCGGTGATACCGTGCTCTCTCAAGTAATCGTCGAGTCCAGCCTCTGCTCTCCAATTCGAGTGCATACGGGACGCTTCACGCACGACAAAGCCAGAGACCTGAGGGACCGGTGACTCGAGATCCTCCCCGTTCACGCCATAAT
>JAKMDG010000338.1 GCA_022428035.1 Longimicrobiales bacterium | reverse complement strand
GCGGGCTTCGGCCGCGAGGCCTTCCTCCACCGACTTGCTCAGTGTTTGTCGCAGAACGTCGAGAATCGCCAGAGGGGCGGGGTAATGGCCGCCTGTCTGCTGAAGGACCTTCTTTCGAGCTGTGTGCAGAACGATGCGGCGTCCCGGAGGTGTGTCATCGAGTGCTCGCTGGACTAATGACCGCTTCCGCGTTCGGGGCGCGCCTTTCTCCCCGATGAGCCCCAGCGTGAAGTCGCGGACAGCCTCCTGAAAGATCGGGGCCGGCACGACAGCCGATGCGAGACCGATTCGCTTCGCCTTGGAGGCCCGGATCTTCTTTCCCGTGAGGAGCATGTCGAGTGCGGCCTGCAGCCCGATCAGGCGCGGTAGCCGGGTGGTTCCACCCCAAGCCGGAAGGATGCCCAGCTGCACCTCTGGCAGACTCACGGTGGTCCGGTCAGAGTCCGAGAGAACGCGATAGTCACAAGAGAGCGACATCTCCACACCGCCTCCGACGCAGAGGCCGTGAACTGCGGCCACCGTCGGAACCGGCAGGGTGGTCACCTTCGAGAAGATCGCCTGTCCGAGACGGATCTGAGCCTCCGCCAGGTCAGGATCCTCGACACCTCCGATCACATCGATGTCGGCACCGGCGATGAAGGACGTGTCCTTGCCTCGAATCACCACGGCGCGGACGCGCGCTTCCCCTGCGGCTGCCCGGGCCTCATCGAGCGTCTCGGCGAAGCGCTTCATGACGGGCTCGGAAAGCACGTTCAACGAACGCGCAGGGTCGTCGAACGTGATCCATCCGATCGCGTCGTCGTCGATCTCGAAGGTGGGGCTTGGGCTTTCGGTCATGCGGAATGAAGGGAAGTCGTCTGCCGGGGCGCCTGTTCTGCTGCTTCGACGCAATGGGAACGTCGAAGGATACTGAACGGAGACACAAAGGAAAGCCGCCCGGACGCAGTGTGCGCCCGGGCGGCTTCGAGAACTTCGGTGCGTCAGCCCTGCGAGGGCCTCCGATCAGAGCTTGATGCGCTCCTCGGCGTTCGAACGAGTCAGCGAGACGGTCAGCGGCTCACCGCCCTCGACCGTGATCGGGAGGTTCCAGTAGAGCTCCGTGTAGGCCATCTCGTACCGGGCGTACACCCAGTACTGACCCGGCTTGACCATGAGGCCGCCTCGGGCGACTCCATTGGCGTCCGTGGTGTCCATGACCCAGTCGAGCCCGAGCACACGCTGCTTCTCGCTGAACACCGTTCCAACGCCCGCGTAGGCGTCGTCAGCCCAGTTGTCCTGCAAGACGCGCACGGAATCGGACGCGCGGATCGTGCCCTGCTGAAGCTCATCGAAGATCGTGAACGTCCGCTCCTGCTCGCGCTCGGCTGCGCCGAGCTGGCTGTCCCACTCGTTGAACTCGCGGAACAGCACCACGTAGTCTCCGGAGCCACGGTTCAGTGTCTCGAGGACCTCGCTGATGGTCGACAGGGTGTCCCGAATGGTTGCCCACCGTCGGGTCGCCGCGTCCCACTCGGCCTGAGCGCCTTGAACCTCTGCACGGCGGTCGATGAGATCCTGCGGGACTTCGGGCTCGGGCGTTCCGAACGACGATGTCATCGAATCGAACACGGCATCCCGGTCAAACGGGATCAGCTGTACCTCGACGTCGGCGAGGGCAATCTGCATCATGCCGTCGACGTCGGGATTCGCGACATCGATCTCCATCGTCACCACAACTTCGGCCGGACCGCAGGCGGCTGCGGCGAGAATGAGGCTGAGGGCGAACGGGAGGGTCCTTCTCATGAAACTGTCTCCGTCGGACGTCATACGTGGAACCTGAAGCCCTGAAAGCTAGTGGCCAAAAATGGGCCAATCAACCTCGCGGAGCTTCCGGGCTTGGGGTAATCCTCTGACGCCTCATACGCCTGCGGCGTCAATCAGTTGCGGATGTAGTCCGGCAGAATGAAGCCGGATGGGTCCTGTGCTACGCCGTTCACCTTCACTTCGTAATGAAGATTCGGTGCTGTCGTGATACCGGTGCTCCCCACCTGAGCCACGACCTGGCCCCGGGTCACTTCGTCACCGACCTGTGCGATCAGTTTGGACGCGTGGCCATACAGGGTGGTGAAGCCGAAGCCGTGATCGATCTCTACGGTCAGTCCATAACCCACGACCCAGCCCGCGCGAATCACACGACCCTTCGCCGCCGCCGCGATCGGTGTTCCCGTCGGGGCCGAGACGTCGATGCCCTCGTGCGGAAGGGGGCGGTTGTGCACGGGATGCATGCGCGACTGCGAGAACCGACTCGTGAGCCAGCCTTGGGTCGGCAGGATGGATGGCGTGGACTCGAGCAACTCGCGGTGAGCCTGCACGGAATCGGTCGCCTCTGCCAGACTTTCGGACAGGAGTCGAGCGCGACGCTCGAGTGCGCTCAAATCGTACCCCGTCGCGTAGATCTCCTTCGTGGTGAGCGAGTCGGTCGTCCAGAGTGGGGGCGCCTCGGGTACACCAAGGCCCGGACCACCCACGCCCGCTTGAAGGGCCTCGGGATCGATGACCTCCAGCCCGGCCAGGTTACGGAACTGTGCGTCGTTTTCCGCAACCCGGTCGAGTGAACTTTCGAGATCGGCGATCCTGCTTTGGAATTGCACGAGCTCAGCCGCGAGAGCGTCATTGCGGGCCTCGAGACTTCGAGTGTTCATTCGATCGAATGCGCCCGAACCGATGATGACGCCACTGGTCACGATGGTCATGGCCGCGACGATCCCTGCGCCCGCCAGGAATTTCAGCGTGCGTGCAGAGAGAGAGTATTGCTGGACCGGGTCGCCCTGCCCTCGCATGACGAGGAAGGTCCACCTGTCTCCGGTCATAAATCCACCTGTAGTTCCGTAACAGTGCTTCGGAGGCATGCTCAGGGGGGAGTCTGAATCCGTAGCGTGAAGATTCAGGACCGGTAAGCTACGAGCAGTCGAAAACCGCAGTCAAGCCACCGATCGAACCTTTGTGAGGAAGGGTGCGAGCGGGGCCTCGCGCCGTGATTTAATCCGAAGCGACTGCCTGAGCTGGGACCACCCGCGGAAAGAGCGGCTCCCCAACGGTGACCCTGCGACCGCTTGGTTGTTTCGCGAGCGCGTCATCGAGCGTCGGGACGCCAGACAGTCCGAGTCGCGTCGCGAGTACTCCCATTTTTTCCGGTGTGACCGGCTGGAAAAGCGCGCACAAGACCCCCAGAACCCGGGCGAGTGTCGCAAGGGTCTCGTCGAGTTCGGGGCCGAGCGACGGGTCCTTCGCCTGGGCCCACGGCTGTCGCTCCTCGACGTACACGTTCGCCGCCCGGGCCAGATCCATCGCAGCGGCGAAGGCCTCGTGCACCTTCAAGTGCTCGACCGACGATCGGGCTTCCTGGAGCGTCTGCTCGATCGCTCTATCGAGGCCCGAAGAGGGGACGTCAGGAATGACACCGTCGCGGTACTTCACGATCATCGACGTCGCACGACTCGCGAGGTTACCGAGCACATTGGCGAGTTCCTCGTAGCGGATGAGGAACCGTTCCGGCGTGTACGATGCGTCCCCGCCAGTGGGCATTTCGCGCATGAGATACCAGCGGACTGCGTCGGTGCCGAAGGTCTCCCGCAATGCGAGCGGGTCCACCACGTTGCCCAGCGACTTCGACATCTTCGTGTCACCGACCACCCACCAACCGTGTGCCAGAATTTGTCTGGGTACCGGGAGGCCTACACCCATGAGCAGGGTCGGCCAGTACACGGAGTGGGTAGTCAGGATGTCCTTGCCGACGAGGTGCATGTCAGCAGGCCACCACGAATCTGTGACATCGTCGAAGCCCTGCTCTCCGAGAGCCTTTGACGGGTCGATGGCACCAGAGGCAGTCAGGTAGTTAATGAGCGCATCGACCCATACGTAGGCGACGTGATCCGAGTCGAACGGGAGGTCGATTCCCCAGGAGAGGCGCGACTTCGGACGCGAGATGGAAAGGTCGCCGAGCGGCTGTCGGAGGAAGCCCATGATCTCGTTCCGACGAACCTCGGGGACGATCCAGTCGGGATTCTCGTCGATCTGCTGGATCAGCTGGTCCTGCCACTCACTCATCTTGAAGAAGTAGTTCTTCTCCTCGACGTAGATGACTTCGCGTCCACAGATCTGACAGCGGCGATCCTCGCCGATGTCTTTTTCTGTCCAATAGCGCTCGTCGGAGACGCAGTACCAGCCCGAGTAGATTCCCTCGTAGATCTGGTCTCGATCCCAGAGCCGCTGGAGGAAGGCGGTGACCACAGCCTTGTGCTCGTCTTCCGTCGTGCGGATGAAGCGGTCGTGCGAGATATCGAGGCGCTTCCATGCTTCTTCGAAGCGCTCGGCCATCAGGTCGCAGAGCTCGATCGGCTCGACGCCGCGCTTTTCCGCCTCATCCTGGATCTTCTGACCGTGCTCGTCGGTGCCGGTCAGGAAGAAGACGTTCTTACCGTCCTGCCGTTGGAAGCGCGCCAGAACGTCTGTCAGGATCGTCGTGTACGCGTGCCCGATATGGGGCTCACCGGAGGCGTAATAGATCGGGGTCGTGAGAAATCGCCGCTCTGTTGTGCTCAATCTTTGCTCCCCTCTTGGTCCTGCCGATGTGCCCCAGGGGAGCCAACTTCAAGTTTCAGCTCATCCAGCGGTACGGTGCGACGCTCGCCATCTCCGCTCCTCAACGTCACCAGATCGTGCCAGATGTCGACCCCCACCACACGCTCTTCTCCTCGAGACGTGCGAATGCTGCGGCCCTCTCGAGGGAATCGACGACGGGCTTCGACGTACGTTTTGTGCTCGTACATCAGGCAGCACATCAGGCGACCACAACATCCCGAGATCTGGGCAGGATTCAGGGAGAGCTTCTGATCTTTGGCGAGCTGCAGTGAAACCGGCTTAAGCTCGGGAAGCCAGGTCGAGCAGCACAGTTCACGGCCACAGCGCCCCACGCCGCCCAGCAGGGCCGCCTCGTCACGAACACCGATCTGCTTGAGCTCGATCCGAGCGCGAAAGGCCCGTGCGAGATCCCGCACGAGCTGGCGAAAATCGACCCGTTTCTCAGCTGTGAAGTAGATAGTCAGCTTGTTGCGATCAAATTGCCACTCGGCCTCGGTGACCTTCATCTTGAGGCCATGCTTTTCGACCAGTTTCTTGCTCTCGGAACGGATCCGATGTTCATCGGTCCGCAGGGCGGTCCAACGCTCGACTTCTTCCTGCCGGGCCACGCGCACGACGGAATGATCGGGTGCCGGTGTGGCACACCCGCCGCTCGAAGACGAGCACTTCCGCTCGGCGATGATGCCCACGGCCGACACTTCCCCCAGGTCTTCTCCCCGGTCGGCCTGCACGACGACGTACTCACCCGGTCGGAGGTCCAGATCGCGGTAGGCGTAGTACTCCTTGCGGGTCCCCTTGAATCGGATTTCAGCGAAGCCGGCCACGGATGCTCCGGGGTCAGCCTTCACGCCAGGCGCCGATGGCCTCGTACTTGGCCCACCGTTGCGCCAGCAGCTTTTTCACCGAGAATTTTCCGAGCTCGACGAGGGTACGGTCGAGAGCCTCGCGCAGGGAGTCCGCTGCTCCGTCCCAATCCTCGTGCGCTCCCCCCTGCGGCTCGCTCACGATCTCGTCACACACGCCGATCTCATGTAGATCATCGGCCGTGAGTTTGAGTGCGTTCGCCGCCTTCTCCTTGTGCTCAGCGGACCGCCAGAGGATGGCCGCACAACCTTCGGGGGAGATGACCGAGTAGATGGAGTGCTCGAGCATCAGGATGCGGTCGGTAACGCCAATGCCGAGCGCACCACCGGACATGCCTTCTCCAAGAACGGCAGATACGATCGGGACCTTCAGGCGCGACATCTCGCGGAGATTGAAGGCGATGGCCTCACCGATACCTCGCTCCTCGGACCCCAGACCCGGATACGCGCCCGGAGTATCGATGAAGCTGATGACCGGACGCCCGAATTTCTCGGCCTGTTGCATGAGGCGGAGTGCCTTCCGGTATCCTTCGGGGTGTGGCATGCCGAAGTTGCGCCGAAGGTTTTCCTTCATGTTCCGACCTTTCTGCTGGCCGATGATCATGACGGAACGCCCTTCCAGTCGGGCCCAACCACCCACGATCGCTTCGTCGTCGCGGTAGGAACGATCACCATGCAGTTCCACCCAGTCGGTGAACATGCGAGCGACGTAGTCGAGGGTGTACGGACGTTGAGGATGACGGGCGACCTGGACCTGCTCCATGGGAGTCAGGTTGGCGAACGTCTTCGCCTTGAGCTCCTGGAGCTTGCCCCGGAGGACCGTCACTTCGTCGGACACGTCGATTCCTCGCCGGTCGGCGAGGTCCAGAAGCTTGTCGATCTGCGCCTGGATCTCGACGATGTCGCGCTCAAACTCTAAATGCACGGCAATCGCCAGTGTTCTGCGGTCATGGTCCCAGAAACCTATCGAGGGGGCGGTAAACTCGCCGTTTTCGACGCTCTTCCGCAAGCGAATCGAACCCCGGCCCTCACACCGCCTTCCGTGCGGGCTCCGGGACGAAGAACCAGACGATAAGACCCATAATGAGCACGGAGGCAGCCCCGAGTGTGCTGTTCGACTCATATCCGATACGAGCGTAGAGTGGTCCTGCAATCGCGCCGCCAAGCGCGAAGCCAAGCTGTCCCAGTGCGACGGTCAGACTCATCAGTGAGCCGCGGCGCTCGTCGGACACGAGTGCGGTTAGCAGAGCCGAGAAAGGGCTGATTCGCATCGCGACCAGCACCATCGTCAGAAAGAAGAAGACGTAGGCCGCCCCGGCTCCAGTCACGACTCGGGTGGTCAACACCATCAGGATCGAGAGGCCGACGCATGATATGAGGATCATGCCTTTCCGGCCGATGCGGTCGGAGAGCTTCCCTGCGTTGGGTCCGGTGAGGACGTTCGCGACGCCACCGACCAGAAACATCAGGGCGATCTGGTCACCCGTCAGGCCCACCTGGCGCTCGAGCCACGTGGGGAGGTAGATGACGAAGATCGAGACACCAAGGAACATCATGAAGAAAGCGCACGCAGCCCATGCAATTTCGGGGCGACGCAGCATCGCCATGTAATCCGAGGCGGCCTTCCTGACTGAGAGTCGATGCTGACTCCGCTGGACGTTCGGTTGAGGCACGCGGAAGAAGAGCAGGAACACCGTCAGCCCCATCGTCACGGCGAAGAGGTAGAATGGTGAGCGGAAGCCCCACCGCGCCGCCATGAAGATCCCGAGAGGAATCCCGAAGATCTGGCCGAACGCCGCCCCACTCATGACCCAACCGGTGGCCCATCCACGGCGCTCGTACGGAAAGTAGTCGCCAATGTACGACACCGCGGCACCGCTCAGAATTCCCCCCGCACAACCGGCAAAGGTCCGGACTGCGAGGAAGGAGTAGTACCCCGCGACGAAGCCGTGCAGGAGCAGGGCCACCGCCATCGTCACGCAGCCGAGCAGGAGGATCTGGCGTCGACCAACCTTGTCGGACACCGGGCCGGCGAGGATCGCGAAGATCCCGACCATGATCGAATAGACAGACACCAGGGTGCCCAGAACCGAGTCTGCGA
>JAKMDG010000321.1 GCA_022428035.1 Longimicrobiales bacterium | reverse complement strand
CCCCGATCCCCAGTTCGTGGCACCGTGCGAACACGGCCTCGAGGTCGAGCAGCTGGCTGTCACTCTCGTCTGCCGGGACGGGATGCACATGCACCCCCTTGCTCTCCAGCCGCTCCAGCGCAGCCTCACTCACTGTTTCGAGACAGAACACGTGAACCGCATGTGTGTCGGCGTCGGCCAGGACGGCCGCGCCGGACGCCAGCTCAGCGTCGGGGAGCAGGAGAATCCGCCGAATCGGGTCACGACCGGGCGGAACCAGCCGAGGCGTCAGCCGAGGGTCGTCCGTGTCCACCGTACCGGAGCCGACCATCACAGCATCAAATCCCGTTCGGATCCGATGAACCTCGCGCTCCGCCTCTGTCCCGGTGATGCGGGTACGCTCCCCCGGCGCAGCCGAAATACGCGCGTCCAGGCTCACGGCAAGCTTGAGGGCGACGAACGGGCGCGCGTGTCGAGATCCATGAAAAAAGGCAGGATTCTCGGATCGCGCAGCCACGTGATCCCATACGGGGCCCACCACGTCCACACCGCCCGCCCGCAGCGTCTGAGCACCACCCCCCGAGGTGGATCCCGGATCGCTCGCGCCGAACACCACTCGACTGATACCCGCGTCGAGGAGCGCCTGAGCACAGGGAGGCGTCTTTCCCTGATGATTACAGGGCTCCAGGCTCACGTAGGCCGTCGCGCCCTCTGCCCTCGACAGAGCATGCTCCAACGCAACGATCTCGGCATGTGGCCCACCGAACACCTCGTGGCACCCTTCCCCGATCACCTTTCCATCCTTCACCAGGACACACCCGACCATCGGGTTCGGGTGCACCTGCCCCCAGCCCTCGTGCGCGATCCGGCGGGCCCACTCGAGGTGAGCTGAGTCAGCCGGCTCGAGTTCGATCAGCGGGGGACGGAAGCTCATGCGCCTAGAGCGTGAGGCGGGCGGCCACGCCGCCGAAGAGGGTCCCGGATGTCGGGTCATGCGGGCCATCCCAACCGGGCACACCTTCGAATCCCTCCGCCCAGCCGGCTTCGACTGAGATCGTCAGTACGATGCCCAGGGTCGTGGAAGCCCCACCGAAATACATGAGTCGGTCTGAGCCAAGTGGAGCGCTGGTGGTCACGCGGCCACCGGCTCCACCCGAGCCCACAACGTTCAACGTGACCTCACCGTCATACTCGTCGTAGCCGACTCCAGCCAGCCACTCGATGGCGAAGAGATCCTTGCCGAGGGCCGCCCGATAGGAGTTGACGCTGGGCGCTACTTCAACCCCACCGGGCCCACCAGCCAGCAGATACGAGACGTCATCGGGGAAACGCTTCGCGACGGATACCGAGATACCGGGCACAGTGAAGCCCTCGCGCAGAATACCAACCCGGACACCGGCGGAGAACGACCTCGACGCACCCGTGAGTCCCTCGTCCTCGGGCAGGAAAAGCAGACTCGCCTGGCCGAAGACATCGAGAGACAGGAAGCCACCCACCGTCGGCATGAGCTGGAAGCCGTCGAACAGACCCGCAGAGGCCCGACCGTGGACCGCGGTAGCCATGGCCCCGGCCTCACGCGTGACCAGCGGATCCGACAGGTCGGGGAACGACATATCGACCAGGCCTGCGCGTACCGAAAAGGCCAGCCGCGGCCCACCGCCGACCCGGGTGCCCAGCGTGGTGGCCGTGCCAGGGATCTCGACCCCGGTGCCTGCGAGCAGCCCCACCTGCGACTGGACCGCACGTGCGCCCACAGCCGCGCCCGTGAAAAGCCGTGTCGCGCCCCCAGCCGCGGCACACGCCGCGCCCCGCTGGCCCGGCGTCGGCGCAGACGACGGGACCACCCACACCATCGCCCCTGCGATCAAGGCTGCGGCAGTGCCTCGAGCCATCACCGGTAGCGGACCTCCGAGCCAGCGTCGACATGACCGATGGTCCAGCTTTCGATCTCGTGAGCCGCCGCGGCCGCGTGGATGGCGGCGACGTCGTCCGGGGCACCCACGACGATCATCCCGACGCCCATGTTGAAGACCCGGTCCATCTCTTCGCGGGCCACCCCACCGGCCTCCTGCAATGTCTGAAAGACACCAGGCACCGGCCACGCATCGCGATCCACGATCGCACCGAGGCCCTCGGGCAGCACACGCGGCAGATTGCCGGGAATCCCGCCGCCGGTCACATGGGCCAGCCCGTGGACGATCCCGTTCCTGAGCGGGCCCTCGAGCAGCTTCAGATAGCTGCGGTGAACGGCCAGCAGCTCTTCGCCCACCGTGCGACCCGTCCCCGGGAACACATCCTCGACGGAAAGCCCCATGACCTCGAAAACGATCTTCCGAGCCAGCGTGTACCCGTTCGTGTGCAAGCCCGATGACGCGAGGCCGACGAGCACGTCGCCTTCCGCGATCCTCGAGCCGTCAATCACAGATGCGCGCGCGACAGAGCCGACGATGAAGCCCGCCAGGTCATACTCGTCCGCGGCGTAGAAGTCCGGCATCTGCGCCGTCTCTCCCCCGAGGAGCGCACAGCCGTTCTCCTTGCACGCGATCGCCACACCACGCACCACATCCTGCACAACGGCCTCGTCCATCTCGCCGGTCGCGAGGTAGTCGAGGAAGAACATGGGCCGCGCACCCTGCACCAGGATGTCGTTGACACAGTGATTCACCAGGCACTGGCCAACCGTGTGATGCACGCCCGTCGCGAAGGCGAGCTTGAGCTTCGTCCCGACGCCGTCTGCGCTTGAGACGAGCACGGGCTGATCCACGTCGTCCGGGACCTGGTACAGGCCACCGAACGCTCCGAGCTCGGAGAGGGTGAAGCGGTCCCGTGTCGAGGCGACGAGTTCCCTCAGGCCTTCTTTCGTGCGCTCGGCCGCGTCGAGATCGACGCCCGCATCCGCGTAGCTGAGTCCGTCAGACATGTTGTTCCACAGCCAGGTGGGTTTCGAAGGCGGTCAGGCGCCGGAATGCCTCGACCCGGGAGGCGACGTCGTCGGGGTCCAGATCCCTCAGCCGTTCGACGCTGAAGTGCTCACAGGCGAACGAGCCGAGAGCAGAGCCGTACACCATGGCCCGCCGCAGCGTGGCCGGCGTCACGTCGCCGGACCGCGCCAGATGGCCCATGAAGCCTCCGGCAAATGAATCTCCCGCCCCGGTCGGATCGAGCACTTCCTCGAGCGGGAAGCCAGGCACGTAGAACATCCAGTCGTCCGCGAAGAGAATGGCCCCGTGTTCGCCCTTCTTCACGACCACAATCTCCGGGCCCTGATCCTGCACCCAACGGGCGGCTTTGAGCAGATTCGCCTCTCCGGCCAGCTGCCGGACCTCCTCGTCGTTGACCATGAGGATCCGAACCCGGCGCAAAAGCCTGAGCAGAGGCTCGCGGGCGCCGTCAATCCAGAAGTTCATCGTGTCGCACGCGACCACGTCAGGCGCAGTGACCTGGTCGAGTACGTCATGCTGTAGCGCCGGATCGATGTTCCCGAGGAAGACGAAGCGCGCGTCGCGGAACGAGTCGGGGATCTTCGGTTCGAATTCAGCGAAGACGCCCAGCTGTGTATCGAGCGTGTCCCGCGTGTTCAGGTCGTAGTGATAACGGCCGGCCCAGAAGAAGCTCTTCCCGGTCGCATGCTCGATGCCGCTGAGGTCAGCTCCACGCTCCTCGAGAAAGCGCAGTTCGTCGACCGGATAGTCGTCACCGACGACACCAACCAGCTGGACCGGATTGAAGACGGTGGCCGCAGCCGAGAAGTACACGGCCGACCCACCGAGCACACGATCGGCCTTGCCGAACGGGGTCTCGACAGAATCGAGCGCTACACTGCCTACACAGAGAATCGACATGAAACTCAGTTCTCCTGGTCGTCCTCGCGGACCATACGCGTTGGCGCGTCGATCCCGAGGAGGGTAAGTCCGTTGCGAAGGACAATCTGTACTGCGCGTGCCAGCGCGAGGCGGGCCCCACGTAGTGCCGGGTCGCCCGTGAGCACGGCAAGTTCGGGCTTCCGCGACGGATTCCCCGC
>JAKMDG010000275.1 GCA_022428035.1 Longimicrobiales bacterium | reverse complement strand
GAGGGGCCAGACGTCTGGAATCTTACGCTGAGCGCCCGGGTTCGGACCTCCGGACATCACTGACGGAACATCATGGAAAGGGACTGGCCCGGTCTTCTCGGGTGGTGGCGTCTCGGTGGGACTTCCCCACGCCCTGCGTTACTTTTTCAGTCTCCACCCGCGTAAACAGGACTCATCGCGCTCGAATGCTCAAATCGGCCCTCAAGACCATCCTCGGCGATCAGCACAAGCGTGAGGCTAAGAAGCTTCAGCCCCTCGTCGACGAGATCAATGCTTCCTACGAAGGTCTGTCCTCACTGAGTGACGAGGAGCTTCAGGCCAAGACGGACGAATTTCGGACATACATCTCCAAGCGGACGGCTGCGCTGGAGAGTGAGATCGAGGGCCTCAAGGAAGAGAAGAGATCCTCGGAAGATCCGTCTGAGCGGGAAGCCCTCTCGTTTCAGATCGGTGACCTGGAGAAGAAGCTGCTGGAAGAGCTCGAGGAATGTCTCGAGGATCTTCTTCCTGAGGCGTTCGCCGTCGTCAAGGATGCGTGTCGTAGGCTCGTCGGTACGACGCTTCAGGTCACGGGGCAGACCCTGACCTGGGACATGATTCCCTATGATGTCCAGCTGATCGGTGCGATCAGCCTGCATCGTGGCAAGGTCGCCGAGATGGCGACGGGTGAAGGCAAGACGCTCGTCGCGACAATGCCACTGTACCTGAACGCGCTGACCGGGCGCGGCGCTCACCTGGTCACGGTCAACTCCTACCTCGCCCAGCGTGATGCCGAGTGGATGGGCCACGTGTTCGGCTTTCTCGGGCTCAATGTCGATGTCATCGATCGATACGACCCGGGTTCCCCCGAGCGTCAGGCGGCTTATGCGGCGGACATCACCTACGGGACGAACAACGAATTCGGGTTCGATTACCTGCGCGACAACATGGTGCACCAGTTGGCGCAGAAGGTGCAGCGCGAGTACGCGTATGCCATCATCGACGAAATCGACTCGATCCTGATCGATGAAGCCCGAACGCCGCTGATCATTTCCGGCCCGGTCGGTCGCGATACATCCACGCCGTTCAAGCAGCATAACCCGCTCGTCGCCGCTCTGTACAAGAAGCAGAACCGTCTCACCACGCGGCTCGTGAGCGAGGCCGAGGCGCATCTCGAGGCAGGAGAGGAGTTCGAGGCGGGCGAGAAGCTGCTCGCGGTCAAGCGGGGCATGCCAAGGCATCCTAAGCTGATGAAGCTCTTCGCGGATGATCCGGCCCTGCAGACGCTCGTAAACCGGGTCGAGGGTGATTACATGCGTGAGAAGCGTCTCTTCGAGGTCGACGAGATGCTGTACTTCGCCATGGACGAGAAGGGGCATAACACGCACCTCTCAGACCGGGGTCTCGACGAATTGTCTCCGAACGATTCGGAGGCGTTCACGATCCCGGATCTGTCAGCCGCCATGGGCGAGATCGAGGAGTCAGAGACCCTCTCGGTCGACGAAAAGCGCGACCGGATCGAGGAACTCGAGGCGGAGTACGCGGCGAAGAGCCAGAAGATGCATGTCCTTCACCAGCTCCTGAAGGCGTACACACTCTTCCACAAGGACGAGCGGTACATCATCGGTGAAGATGGGCAGATCGTCATCGTGGATGAGTTCACCGGTCGGCAGATGGCGGGACGCCGTTGGAGTGATGGCCTGCATCAGGCGGTGGAAGCGAAGGAAGGCGTCGAGATCCGGGGCGAGACGCAGACCCTCGCCACGATCACGATCCAGAACTACTTCCGCATGTACGACAAGCTGTCCGGCATGACGGGTACAGCCGAGACCGAAGAGGGTGAGTTTCACCAGATCTACGGACTCGACGTTCTCGTCATCCCCACGAACCGGCCGATCGCGCGTGACGACCGAGACGATCTGATTTTCCGCACCAAGCGTGAGAAGTACGTCGCGATCATGGATGAGGTCGAGCGACTTGTGCGGCTGGAGCTCCCCGTACTGGTGGGGACGACCAACGTCGATGTGTCAGAGACGCTGTCGAGGATGCTGAAGCGTCGAGGAATCACCCATCAGGTGCTCAACGCCAAGCACCACAAGTCGGAGTCAGAGATCGTTCGGGACGCCGGGCAGCCAGGGGCGGTGACCGTTGCGACCAACATGGCTGGTCGTGGCACCGACATTAAGCTGCACGACAGTGTGAAAGAGGCGCGGACGCTCGCATGGGTTCGCGAACAGGGGATCGACCTGGATGACGTTCTGCCGGTGGATCCAGTTCGCGCCGAGAAGCTCAAGATCGAGGCCGACGACGACGTACTCGAGGAGGGTGGGTTACAGATCATCGGTTCGGAACGGCACGACTCGCGGCGGATCGACCGACAGCTTCGCGGGCGCTCTGGTCGTCAGGGTGATCCGGGCGCATCACAGTTTTACCTGTCGCTCGAAGACGATTTGATGCGCCTGTTCGGGTCCGAGCGTATCGCGAACGTGATGGACAAGTGGGGCGCCGAAGAGGGTGAAGTCATCACCCACGGGCTCGTCACCAAGTCGATCGAGCGCGCCCAGAAGCGTGTGGAGACGAACAACTTCGAGGCCCGCAAGCGGCTCCTGGATTATGACGACGTCATGAACCAGCAGCGCGAGGTCATTTACGACTTGCGGCTCTTCGCCCTGGAGGGTGGGGAAGATCTCAAGGGTGAGATCTGGGAGATGATCGAGCAGGCCGCTCAGGACGCGATCGACGAGTATGCGGCCGTGGGCGAGAACCCGGAGCACTGGGATCTAGCCGGACTGCGCCGTCGGATGATCCTGGATTTCTTCCTCGTGGTCGCCGAGTTGCCGGAAGAGAACGATCCCGAGCATGAGCACGAGCGACACGAGATCGAGGCATGGGTCCTCAACGGGCTTCGCAACTCGTTCCACCACAAGATCGACACGCTCGGAGAGCACTCGGAGCAGATCATGAGCTTCATCATGCTCTCCGTGATCGACGAGAAGTGGAAGGATCACCTCTACGACCTGGATCACCTCAAGGCGTCGATCGGCTTCCGTGGATGGGGACAGAAGGACCCGCTCGTCGAGTACAAGAAAGAGGCCTACGAGATGTTCGTGGATCTCATGGGCGATCTTCGGAAGACGTTGTCGAGTTACTTCTTCCGGGCGCAGTTCGGACAGCCGCAGCAGAGACAGCGGGCGCCGCAGAAGCTTCGCTATTCGGGTCCAACCGAACCGGGCGCAGACGGTGGGTCGGGCGCCGCAGGTCAAGGGGCGTCGCAACGAGCCGTGAGGGCGCCGGCGGTTGACGAGCTGGGCATGTCCGCACGTTCGTCAGTGGGCGCTCGCGCTCCCGCAGGCCCCGACCCACGTACACTCTCAACTAACCGAGGGGAGGCAGCCCCGGAGAGAGCCCCCGTGATTGTGGAGGCGGGGCCCGGTCGAAACGACCCCTGTCCGTGCGGTTCGGGCAAGAAGTACAAGAAGTGTCACGGTCGAGGCTGAAGCTGGCGCCGTTGTACTCCGTCGTTGATTGACGCTTGAGCGAGCACGCGAAGTCCGAAGCTCTTCTCAACACCGCCCTACGGGCGCTCACCATGGCCAGCCGGTTTGCGCTCGTATTCGTACTGGCGCGCCTGCTTCCTCCCGAGGTGCTCGGCGAGTACGGTCTGGTCGCAGCGGCCGTAGGCTTCTCCCTCATCGCCGTCGGGCTCGACTTCTACACCTTCACGACCCGCGAGCTGCTTGCGACGGACCAGAGTCGGTGGCCGACCATGGTCCGCGACCAGCTCGTGTTCGCGCTGTTCGGATACGCGGTCGTCCTGCCGGTCTCGATCGGACTGTTCTTCGGAGGCGTCCTCCCGCTGGAGTATCTCGGCTTCTTCCTGGTCTTGTTGGTGTTCGAGCATCTGGCTCAGGAAATCAATCGGCTACTAATTGTGATCGGACGACCGCTGCGGGCCACGATGGTGCTGTTTCTGCGAAGCGGACTCTGGGTCTGGATTGCGATCGGATTGATGGGGATCCGGGTAGAGAGCAGGGATCTGCGCCTCGTGTTCGGACTGTGGATCATCGGCGGGGGCAGTGCGATCGCGATGGGCCTGTGGGTGCTTCGTGATCTCCCATGGCGCGCGAAGCGACCTCCCGTCGACTGGACCTGGATTCGCAGAGG
>JAKMDG010000269.1 GCA_022428035.1 Longimicrobiales bacterium | reverse complement strand
GTATACGTCGTCCCACGACCACGACTCACCCGACTCGAGATTCATGAGCCCCGCCTGAAGCGAGGTGTCCTCACCACTCCGTTCCATCTCCTCGACTTCGAGGAAGGACGGTGAGAGCGTGTACCCGACCCACATCCCATCCGGGGAGATGACCGCGTCCGTGGCACGCGCGATCTCGTGCCGGACTCCGTTGTCGACGTTGGCGACGACGAGGGTGTCGTCCATCCGCTCCTTGGCGTAGCTCCACGCGACCCAGCGTCCATCGTCGGAGATCTGTTCTCCATCGATCTGCCGCCACAGACGGTAGTCGGCGATTTCGAGCGGACGTTTGTCCGCTGATTGGGCCGCCGCGGTCTCTGCGACGAGTCCCAGGATGACGGGCGCGGCCGCGACCATCGTGAGGCGGCGAAGGTGCGTGAAGGCGAGGTGGATCATGGCCAATCTCCTGGTGTCGGTACGACCGTGAACTTAACAGGCGGCTCCGTTCCGGTGTCAGTTCACCAGACCCGATAAGGAGGAAGGATGAAGTTGCGTGCTTTGATGCTCACTGCCGGCGCCATGGTGGCCATGACGCTTGTGAGCCCCGCGGAGGCCGCCGCGCAGGTCGTGGGGACGTGGGAGCTTTCTGCGGAGGGGCCACGTGGTGATCAGATGATGGTGCTCGTACTCGAGGTGGAAGGCGACGCAGTGACGGGCACGCTGACGATGCAGCGTCCTGGCGGCCGTGGAGGCGCCCGCGGTGGCGGCGGACGTGGCGGCCCAGGTGGAGGTGACCCGCCGGAGATGAATCTGAGTGATGGTTCGATCGATGGGGACACATTCAGCTTCTCGGTCACGATGTCGATGCGGGGCAACTCCCTCACCCAGGAGTTCAGCGGAACGGTCAGCGGAGACGAGATGTCGGGCACGATTGCAACGCCCAGGGGCGACCGTCCATTCACGGGGAAGCGGGCCGACTGACTGCGTTTGCGACGGCCTGGTCGTCCGGTCGTCGCGTTGCCGCTGCATCGAGGGCAGGTGAGATTCCGGGCCAAATGGGCCTCGCAGCCCCGTCTCCAGGTCAGACGACCGTACCCTCAGGAGAACATCCATGCGGCTCAGCGTCGTACGTACTTCTGCCCTGCTCGGGCTCATCCTCACCGTCACGGGGATGGCTGGGCCGACTCAAGCCCAGACCGTACAGCTCACCTCGGACGATTACGCCCGGGCTGAGCGCTTTCTGGGCACGAGCACATCACCCCTCGTGTACGGCAACTCCGTCCAGCCTCGCTGGATCGACGACGGACGGTTCTGGTACGCGAACACGGTGCCCGGAGGTATGGAGTACGTCATGGTCGACCCGGCTTCCGGTTCGAAAGAGCGAGCCTTTGACCACGACCGAATCGGTCAGGCGCTGGGAGAGGCGGTCGGGGCCACGTTCGCAGCCCTGGACATTCCGGTGCGGGGTATGGTTTTCGGGGAACAGCACGTGGTGCTCGATCTGGGCGGGATCGGAACCGCCCGATGCCACACGCAGACGAACACATGCGTGCGCGTTACAGACGGCCAACCTCCGGTCCAGCGCAACGAATCGGTGTCGCCGAACGGACAGCACGTCGTCTACATCCGTGACTACAACTTGTGGGTCCGTGACCGCGATTCAGGGGAGGAGACCCAGCTGACGACGGATGGATTCGAACACTTCGGGTACGGCACGAATAACGCCGGATGGGTCCGTCGCGATCGTCCCGTAGTGAAGTGGTCTCCCGACTCGCGGAAGATCGCGACGTTCCGCCACGATGAGCGGGGTGTCGGGATGATGGTGCTGGCCTCGACCAAGGTCGGACATCCCGAGCCCGACATCTGGCCGTACCCGCTCCCCGAGGACACGGTCATCTTCCGCGTCCACCGGATCGTCCTCGATCTCGACCGGGCGGCGGGCGACCACATGGTCCGGCTCGATATGGAGCCCGATCAGCATCGGTCTACGTGCTCTGACCACATCGAGTGTGGAGGGCAGCTCGGTGATCTCGAGTGGAGTGCTGATTCGGACCGATTCGTGTTCGTGTCCAGCTCACGGGACCATAAGGTCGCTCAGGTCCGCATGGCCGATGCCCGCACCGGTGAAGTCCGGGACATCTTCGAGGAGGTCGAGGAGACGTTCTACGAATCCCAGAGCGGGTGGCGATATCTGTCGAAAACCGAAGAGATTCTCTGGTTTTCGCAGCGCGACAATTGGGGCAACCTGTTCCTTTATGACGCCAACTCGGGACAGCTTCGGCGCAAGATCACAGAAGGAGACTGGAACGTGCTCGACATCCGCTCCGTGGATGAGGCTGAGCGCACCGTGACCTTCATGGGGAATGAACGCGAACCCGGCGATCCGTACTTCGAGTACCTGTATCGAGTCGACATCGACGGTGGCGACGTAACCTTACTCACCCCGGACAGCGCCAATCACGCTGTCTCGCTCGCCCCGGACGGCGAGTACTTCGTGGACTCGTACTCTACACCGGTCGTACCTCCGGTCCACGTGCTGCGGGATCGAGACGGCCGTGCGCTGCTCACGCTCGAGACGGCGGACATATCTCGACTCGAGGCCTCAGGCTGGGAGCCGCCCATGCCGTTCTCAGTGAAGGCTCGGGATGGAGATACGGACCTTTACGGCCTGCTCTTCCGACCGCTCGACTTCGATCCGAACGCCTCGTATCCGGTCGTGAACTACCTCTACCCAGGCCCGCAGAGTGGCTCGGTCGGCTCTCGCAGCTTTCGGGCGTCTCACCGGGACCTGCAGGCAATCGCAGAACTTGGCTTCGTCGTGATCGAGCTCGACGCCATGGGCACTCCGATGCGGTCCAAGGCCTTCCACGAGGCGTACTACGGCAACATGGGTGACAACGGTCTGCCCGATCAGATGGGCGGGATCGAGCAGATGGCGGAGCGCTTCTCGTGGATCGATGCGACGAAGGTGGGCATCTACGGGCACTCAGGCGGCGGGTTTGCTGCGGCTGATGCCATCATGCGTTATCCAGACTTTTACTCCGTCGCGGTCTCGCAGGCCGGTAACCACGACAATCGCAACTATGAGGATGACTGGGGCGAGAAGTGGCAGGGGTTGCTCGAGGTCTACCCGAACGGGACCACGAACTACGACAACCAGGCGAACCAGCTTCTCGCGGATAACCTCCGGGGGAAGCTGCTGATCGCCCATGGCACTTTGGACACGAACGTGCCACCATCGAATACAATGCTTGTCGTCGATGCACTCATCGAGGCGAATAAGGACTTCGATCTGTTGATGCTTCCGAATCGCGGTCATGGCTTCGGAAACGAACCGTATATGATGAGAAGGCGGTGGGATTACTTCGTACGTCACCTGATGGGTGCGGAGCCGCCGTCCGGGTACCAGATCGGTGCACTGGAGCGGCCGATCGGCTAGCGGGCGGAGTGACCGTCCACGAGACGGCGTGAGTCGTCTCCGGAGAGCGTAATATGGGGGGGCGACAGCTGATCATCGTCGTGGCCGCGCTGGCCGCTGCGGCGTGCGTGGAGGTCGGCCCTGCGGAGCCGGACATCGGGTTCGAGGCGCAGGCGTATCTGAACCAGGCTCTCGACGTGATGGAGCACAACTCGGTTCACCGTCTCGAGATCGATTGGTCGACCTTCCGGCTGGCGGCGGTTCAGGATGCCGGCGCCGTTGGGGCGAATGCGATCGTGGACATCCACCCCGTCATTGATCAGGCGCTCGTCCGACTTGGTGACGGACACAGCTTCTTCCGGTCAGTAGACGGAACGGAGGCTGATCCGTCGTCCTCGACCGTGTTCGGAGGCCAACCCTCGACTGAGCAGCCTGGCGAGGTCGGTCAGGCTTCTCGCACGCAACCGCGTCGAGTGACTCGGCTGGACGACCGAGTCGCACACATGCGGGTCGATGCGTTTGCGAGCGGAGGAGTGCGGGGTGACGCCCTCGTGGACACCTACCACAATGCGATGCGCGACCTTGAGACCTCGGGCACCTGCGGTTGGGTCGTGGATGTGCGTGGGAATGAGGGCGGTAACATGTGGCCCATGCTCGCCGCGGTTGGCCCGCTACTGGGCCCGGGCCCAGCAGGCTACTTCCTGTACCCTGACGGAACCCTGGCGCCCTGGATCTACGAGAGCGGGGGAGCTGGCCTCGACGAAGGAGCGATCGCTGCGACGGCTGACCCCTGGATCATTC
>JAKMDG010000266.1 GCA_022428035.1 Longimicrobiales bacterium | reverse complement strand
ATGCCCTGATCACGGCCGAAGCGAAACACCTCCTCCACGTCCATCACATCGAGACCGAGCGAGTCGAGGAGTTGTTCAGCTTCCAATTGCTGCAGCCCGAGGACGAGCGGCATCCGAACCACTGGTGGACCCGTACTCACGAGGAGGGTCACCTGTGCGGGCAGTGCGACCACGCTGTCCGGTGGAGGAGAGACGTCGACGACCTGCCCGCGCGGCTCCTCCGCCTCCACCTCGTCTACATTGACGATGAAGCCGCTCGTCTCGAGAACAACCCGGGCGCGGGCCTCGTCGAGACGCAACACGTCGGGAACCGACCGCATCTGCGGGCCGACGCTCACGGTAACGCGCACGGGAGACTCGGGTCGGCTGACCTGTCCAGGTAGTGGTGACTGCCCTAACACGAGACCGGCTGCGACCGATGGGTGGGTGATCGAGTCGGTCAAGCCGATCTCGAGCCCCGCCCCAGCCAGTCGTTCACCAGCACTCGCAAGTCCGAGCCCACGGACATCCGGCACGTCATAGAGGTCCCCGGGCGGCGCAGGCGCGGGGAAGAACACCTGGGTCGCCAGTGAGTAGCCGGCAAACCATCCCACGATCACCACGACCGCGAGTCCAGTGAGCAGCGTACGTCCACTCAGCCAGGAACCTCGTCCGCCACCGGTATCACCCCCGGCGGTCGATGATTCGCCTGCCCCGGCGTCAGACGTCGTACCGGAGGTCCCGCCCTGATCCGACGCCTCGACCGGTCGTCGCTTCCGACGCTTTCTGTTCCGTCCGAGAGAGTCTCCGAGCTTCATGCTACCCTCCTCAACCGCGCCGCAAACGATCCGTCGTATCCGGACCGCCACGGCTCCACACGCAGGTACCCTTCCGAATCGACAAAGCCCTCGTGCCTGTTCGTACGGTCGACGGCATCGGTGGGTTCGATGGAGAAGCCCCCGTGTCGAGCAAGGAAGTCGGAGACGCGGTCCTCGTTCTCCTCTGGTTCCAACGTGCACGTGGAGTACACCAGCAGCCCATCCAGTCGAACGAGTTCAGCTGCTGCATCGAGCATACGCGTCTGAAGAGCTGCCATGTCGTCGATCCCTTCAGACGTGAGCCTCCATCGAGCATCGGGATGGCGAGCGAGCGTTCCCGTCCCGGAACATGGCGCATCGAGGAGCACAACATCCACGGGTGAGAGAGAGGGACGTACGGCGTCTGCGACGACGAGGTCCAGGCGTCGGCCTGTGCGATGGGCATTGTCTTTCACCATGCGAATTCGCGACTCCGATCGATCAGCAGCGATGGTCCGAGCGGCTCGATCCGACAGCGCGAGCGATTTACCGCCAGGGGCCGCACAAAGATCTGCAACGATCGTGCCCGACGAAACATCCGCGTACCGCGCCACCAGGTTGGACGCGGGATCCTGGACGATCGATGCCGGGATCGCGGCGAGCGCCTCCGCTACCGAGACGTCCCTGCCAAGACGAAGACAGGGGCTCCAGGAAGCTGCCGGAGAAGCCTCGAGCCCCCGTTCGGCCAGGACCCCGCAGGCCTCCTCCGCGTCCATACCCAGCGGGAGAATACAGGTGGCAGGACGCCGGTTGTCGTGTTCCACGAGCCGCCTCACGTCCTCAGGCGAGTACCTGGCCAGCCAGCGGCGCACTAGCCATTCGGGATGGGAACCCCAGCCTGCCAACGCCTCCGCGGAATCCATGACATCGGGAGGTGTTGGTGCCTCCGCCGCGACCTTTCGGAGCACCGCATTGACGAAGCCAGTCGGGCGCCGACCGACTGTCGCATGCACCTGGTCTACGGTCGTGGATACCCCCGCATAGGCCGGGACCGAGTCCATGTAGTGGATCTGGTAGGTCCCGAGCCGCAGCAACTCGAGGACGGGCGCGTCAATCTCCGGCAGCGCTCTCGATACGTGGCGGGCGATCATCTCATCGAGTCGACCGCGCAGCCGAGTCACGCCCCACGCGAGCTCGTGGGCAAACGCTCGCTCGCGAGGCTCAAGAGAGCCCGCGACTGCCGCGAAGGCGCGATCGAGTCGCCTGCCCCGCTCAGTCTCGCTCCGAACCGTGTACGCAGCCGCCCGACCGGGCGTGACTGGTGTCAGTCGAGCATTCCAGTCGTAGGAGACGACGGAACTGCGATCTCACGCGACGGCATACGTCCAGCCAGGTACGCTAGCCGGCCGGCGATGATGGAGTGCTTCATCGCATGGGACATCCGCACCGGATCATCGGCCGCAGCCAGCGCGGTATTCATGAGAACGCCGTCCACCCCCTGCTCCATGGTCACGCATGCGTCCGAGGCCGTACCTACCCCAGCGTCGACAATGACCGGAACCTCGAGACGGCTTTTGATCTCACGAATGAAGTACGGGTTCACGACCCCAAGCCCACTCCCGATCGGGCTGGCGAGCGGCATGACGGCTACACACCCGGCATCCTCGAGTCGGAGGGCGGTGATCAGATCGTCATTCGTGTACGCCATCACCTTGAAGCCCTCGTTCGCCAGCGTCCTGGCGGCCTCGAGCGTCGCATACACGTCCGGCAGCAACGTCCGTTCGTCGCCGATGACCTCGAGCTTCACGAATTCGTTGAAGCCCGCCGCCCGAGCAAGCCTCGCGTAGCGGATGGCGTCCTCCGCCGTGTAGCACCCGGCGGTGTTGGCAAGCAGGAAGAACTCGTTCGGGTCGAGGTGATGCAGGATCGCCTCTTCCTTCGTGCGATCCAGATCCACCCGACGAACCGCCACCGTCACCATCTCGGCACCAGAGGCGCGAATCGCGTCGATCATGATCTGGTTTGTGAGGTATTTGCCGGTCCCCACGATCAGTCGTGATACGAACTCCACGCCACCGATGTGGAGCGGGCTATCGAGAGCTCGCGCATCATCGGTCATCGTATGCGTATCGGTCATGTCATCCACCGCCCACGAAGTGCACGAGCTCGATCGTATCCCCGTGCGCCACCTCGCTCGCGTCGAAGCTGCCGCGCTCGAGGATCTTTCGGTTCAGTTCTACGACCACCATGCCTGGCTGAAGATCCAGCGCCTCGAGCAGGCTCGCGACCGTGTGCCCCGGGTCCAAGCTATGAAGCTTACCGATCAACTGGATCTCAATCGTGGTTTCTTGTGTCATCAGGTCCCTTCGACGTCCGCCTCGAGGGCTGAAATGTACTCGCTTGCGGCGGCCCGCGGAGACCCCGCATTCCAGATCCCGGAGCGCACCCCGACACCATAGGCTCCCGCGCTCAGAACATCCGTGACCTGGCCCGGCTGCACACCACCGATGGCGACGACAGGCACCATCGCGGCAACCGCCGCGGCTTCCCTGAATCCGGCCAACCCAAGCGGGGGTCGGCCGGGATGAGAACCCGTTTCGAATACGTTCCCGATCATCACCCATGCGGCGGATGCGCACGCTGCCTCCGTCACTTCTGCCAGGGAATGGCCGGACGCACCGATCCGCGCGGTCGGCATCAGTCGACGCGCCTCCGACACCGACAAGGAGCGACGACCCAGATGGACGGCCTCGAGGCCGTTGGCCATGGCCACATCGATGCGGTCGTTCACGGCCAGGAGAGCACCTGCGGCCGACGAGCTCGCGCGGAGTGCGACCGCGAGCTCATGCAGACGGCGCCCGTCGGTTCGTGGGCCTCGCAAGTGGAGCGCCACGGCTCCTCCCGCGACCTCGACCACCTCCGTGGCGACCTCGATGAAGTCGGTTCGGGCCAGGATCTCGTCGTCGGTGACGACGTGGAGCCTCGGCTGGACCATCACTCGAATCGCTGGCCTACGTCGATACCACGCCCGTTGATCCAGTCGGAGGCCGACATACGCTTCTTGCCCGGCGGCTGAGCCTCCGCAAACGCCACCGCACCGACGGAACAACGCACGACAACACCGTCTGACGGTGTCGCCTGGATCACGGTGCCCGCAGGCGTCTCCACAGCAAGCGTGGGAGGTCCGCCATTCGTCCGGAGACCCTCGGGGTCGAGTGCCTCGACCTCATCTTCGCTCCATACCGTGGGCCGAAAGAACTTCATCGACACGTCAGCAAGCCGAGTCCACGCCCCGGGAATGGCATCCATGCCTCGGGTGTGGTCCGACACTTCAGCGGCCGGGCGCTCCCAGTCGATCCGTGCCACCTCCCGACTGACCTTGGGCGCAAACGTCGCCGCGTCGTGATTCTGCTCACGCTCCTCGACCACACTGGCGGACATCAGAGCGAGCGCCTCGACCAGCGCTTCTGCTCCGAGTTCGGAAAGACGAATGGTCAATTCGCTCGCCGTCTCGTCATCGAAAATAGGCTCAGGCACCTGATGGATGACCGCCCCAGCATCCATACCCTTCACCATCCGCATGATCGTCACACCGGTCTCCGTGAGGCCGCGCGCGATCGCCCAATTGATCGGCGCGGCACCTCGGAGCTCGGGCAGGAGCGACGCGTGCACGTTGATCGAGCCCATAGGGGGCAGATCGAGCACTTCGGTCTTGAGGATATGCCCGTACGCCACAACGACAGAAATATCGGGCTCGAGCGCCCGGATCTGATCGATGAAGTCGTCACCCCGCGGCAACTCTGGCATCAAGATCGGGAAGCCCTGATCGAGAGCGACTTCCTTGATCGCCGAGGGCCGGAGCCGGCGTCCCCGTCCCGCAGGCCGGTCGGGCTGAGTCACCACGCCGACAATGTCGAAGCCTTCGTCGTCGAGCGCCCGGAGGGAGGGCACGGCGAAGGCCGGCGTTCCCCAGAAGAGGATCTTCACCCGGCTTCAGCGGCCGCTTCCGCTTCGATCTTTTTCCACTTCTTGAGGAGCATACGACGCTTGAGCGGTGACACTCGATCGACAAACAGGATGCCATCGATGTGATCGATCTCGTGCTGGAGCGCGCGACCGAAGAGGTCATCCGCCTCTATGACGATGTCGTTGCCGTCGGGATCCTGGCCCTCGACCCGAACCTCCGCGGGACGCCGAACGACCTCTTCCAGCCCCGGAATACTCAGGCAGCCCTCGGTCTGCTTCTCGACCTCCTTGCTCTCCCAGGTCACCACCGGGTTCACGATCGCGATGCGCTGAGGCTCCGGGTCGTCCTCGTCCTGCCTCCGCAGGTCGACAACGATGATCCGGGTAGAGAGTCCGATCTGCGGGGCCGCAAGACCAATACCGTCTGCGTGATACATCGTCTCGAACATGTCGCGCACGAGGGCACGCAGGTTGTCGTCGAATACCGTAACCTCGGCCGCTTCAGTGCGAAGGACCGGATCCCCCATGTAGACGATGTCGTGAATGGCCATGATGTGCGTTCTACCTTCCTACTCTTCCTTCGGCTCACCCTTCACGTCGAGCGTCGCAGCAACTCGCCCGCGGTCGACCGTAATGCGGGTGTCCTCACCCGTCCGAACGGTCAACCGGTTACCATCGGCGTGAATGATCTTCCCGATGATCCCGCCCGTCGTGACGATCTCGTCACCTTTCTTCACGCCTTCGACCATCGCGTCGTGGCGCTTTCGCTCCTTCATCTGTGGCCGGATGAGGAGGAAGTAGAAGATGGGGATGATGAGCGCGAAGTTGAGCATCATCCGGAGGCCGATGTTCTGATCCGGCGCAGCCTGCAGCAATAACGTAAGAGGGGTCACGAAGGACTTCCTTCCTTGCGATAGCGTTCGAGCCAGTTCCTGCGCCACGCGTCGAAGCTACCGTCGTGAATTCGACGACGGGCTTCCTCACCCAGACGGACCAGGAACCGAAGATTGTGAATCGAAATGAGTCGTACTGGCAACCATTCAGACGATGCGACCAGATGCCGAAGATAAGCCCGATCGTAGCGTCCGCAGGTGTAGCAGTCACAACCGGGGTCGATCGGCCGCGTGTCTTCGCGGAACCTCGCGGCCTTCAGGTTGATCTGCCCTTCGGCACTCGTCCATGCGGTTCCATGCCGCGCATTTCGCGTAGGGGCGACACAATCGAAGAGATCGCAGCCGCGCGCGACAGCCTCGAGGAGATCATCAGGATACCCGACGCCCATCAGATATCTCGGGCGATCCGCGGGTAGTACGCCGTCCAGAAGCTCGAGCGTCCGCCACATGTCAGGCTTTGACTCGCCAACACTCAAGCCTCCGATGCCGTATCCCCGCCAGTCGTCGAGCGCCATGAACTGCTCAGCATGCTCGCGGCGCAGGTCATCGAACACATTGCCCTGCAAGACAGGAAAGAGCACCTGCGTCGGGACTCCGCCTCGCGCTCCGAGCTCGGCGAAACGGGCCTGACAGCGTTCGAGCCAGGCAAGTGTCCTTCGGTTGGCTGCTTCGGCGGTCCCACGGTCGCACCCCCCAGGAGGACACTCATCAAACGCCATGATGATATCCGCCCCCAGCGTCCGCTGGATTTCCATGACCGACTCGGGCGTGAAGATGTGCCGAGACCCATCGATATGGCTCTGAAACTCCACGCCATCGTCCCGAATCTTTCGGATGTCAGCCAGCGAGAAGACCTGATAACCACCGCTGTCTGTCAGGATCGGTCCATCCCAACGCATGAAGTCATGCAGTCGACCCAGCGTTTCGATCAGTTCGTGGCCTGGCCGCAGGTACAGGTGGTAGGTATTCGCCAACACTGCCTGAGCGCCCAGAGACTCGACCTCTTCCATGATCAGACTCTTCACCGTTCCGGCCGTCCCTACCGGCATGAACGCAGGAGTCTTCATCTCGCCGTGAGGCGTCGAGAAAGAACCAGCGCGGGCTGAGCCGTCGGTCGCGGAGAGGGTGAAGTCGAACATGGGCGAAAAAGGTAACCGAAGCTGTGCTTGCCAAGCCGGCCCGACGCGCGTTGGCAACGTGCATGTGCTCAGCGCGGAGCAGGCATGACCGCCATTGCGTCGCCATACGAATAGAAACGGTATCGCTCTCGAACAGCCTCTGCATACGCATCCATCGTCCTGTCATACCCTGCCAGTGCAGCAACCAACATGATCAACGTCGAACGCGGCAGGTGAAAATTCGTAAGCAGGCCGTCCACGACACGGTAGTCGTAGGGTGGCCGGATGAAGAGGTCCGTATCGCCCCATCCGGGGCGCACCGCACCGTCGGGGTCCGCGGCAGCTTCGAGCGTGCGTACGGCCGTGGTCCCTACCGCCCACACACGCCCGCTGCGGGCTCGTGTGCGTTCGATCGCCTCCACGACCGCGTCCGGTACGTGATAGCGCTCTCGGTGCATGTGGTGCTCCACCGGGTCATCCACCTCGACCGGGCGGAACGTGCCGATGCCGACATGCAGCGTTACGGCCGCGCGCTCGATACCCCGCTGCTCGAGCTTGTCCAGGAGTTCGCCGGTGAAGTGCAGACCCGCGGTCGGGGCAGCTACCGACCCGGACTCACGCGCGTACACGGTCTGGTACCGTTCTCGATCCGCCGCATCCGCCGCGCGCTCGATGTACGGAGGCAGGGGCATGGAGCCGTACCGGTCCATCGCCTCCTCTACGCTGAGATCCGTCTGAAGCCGCACAATCCGGTTGCCGGAAGGGACGACCTCGAGGATCTCTATCCTGAGGTCGTCACTGACGACGACCACGGCCCCGGGGCGGAGCTTCCGGCCTGGGCGGACGAGCGCTTCCCAGACCCATGGATCCCGGTCAGGCTGAGTCGGCGACAGGAGCAGGATCTCAGCTTGTGCTCCTGTCGTCTTTCGACCGAGCAGACGAGCGGGGAGCACCCTAGACTCATTCACGACGAGCAGATCTCCCGGCTCCAGGAGATCCAGAAGATCAGGAATCCCTCGGTGCTCGAGTGCCCCCGACCGAGGGATCACCAACAGCCTGCTATCGTCTCGGCGCGCAGCAGGATGCTGGGCGATCAGACCCGCGGGGAGTTCGTATGCGTAATCAGAGACCCGGTCGCTCACGAGTACGCGACCGGGACAGCCGCGAACGCGGCGTCGCGCACGGCTTCACCCCTCCTCGGTGAAGAGCGATCCCTGGTCCCCCACCGGTGCCTGTCCGGACGCCGGGAGTGTATACCCGAAGTGCCGGAATGCCCTGGGCGTTGCGACCCGGCCCTGGGGCGTCCGCTGAAGAAAACCCTCCATGATCAGGAAGGGCTCGTAGACCTCCTCCAGCGTAGTCGCGTCCTCTCCCATGGCGACTGCGAGCGAATTCAGGCCGACTGGACCACCCTCGAACTTCTCAATGAGGGTCTTGAGGACCTGCGCGTCCATCTCGTCGAGACCGTACTCATCCACATCGAGCAGCTTGAGAGCTGCCTTGGCCACGGGAGCGTCGATATGGCCATCCGCTCGGACCTGAGCGTAATCCCGCACCCGACGAAGTAGGCGGTTCGCAACTCGAGGGGTTCCGCGCGACCGTCTCGCGATCTCCTCCGCGCCATCGACGCTCGCCTCGACACCCAGGATCTCCGCACTCCGTCGGACGATCGTGACCAGCTCGTCGGGCGGGTAGTAGTTCATTCGCTGAACGATGCCGAAACGAGCTCGCATGGGCGCCGTCAGTGAGCCAAACCGAGTCGTAGCTCCGACCAGGGTGAACCGCTCGATCTTCATCGTCATTGTCTGAGCCTTGGGCCCATCTGACAGACGGATATCGACCTGCCAGTCCTCCATCGCGGGGTAGAGGAACTCCTCGATGATCGGCCTCAGCCGGTGGATCTCGTCGATGAAGAGGATGTCGCCCTCACGCTGGTTGGTGAGGATCCCGACGAGGTCCGCAGCCTTCTCGAGTACAGGCCCGGAGGTGCTCTTGAAATTGACCCCCATCTCGCGGGCGAGCAGCGACGCAAGCGTCGTCTTGCCCAGCCCCGGAGGGCCGTGGAAGAGCACGTGATCAAGCGGTTCCTTACGGAAACGGGCGGCCTCGATCGCAATCGACAGCGCCTCGCGGACTTTCTGCTGCCCGATGAACTCCGCGAGCCGTGACGGCCTGAGGGAGGGCTCGGCCTGTACATCCTCGGACAGGGATTCGGGCGTCGTGATCTGCGTATGCTCGGTCATGCCGTCTCTACCCTGCCAGCGCGCGACGGATCAGATCTTCGGTCGTGTCCGGCACGCCGGACTCCAGTACGTCACGCACGGCCTTGTCCGCATCTCCGAACGAGTAGCCCAGCGCGACCAACGCCTGAACCGCCTCCTGCGCCTCGCCCGCCGGTCCCGCATCCGCGCGGGTCGGCGTGAGGATGGCCAGGTCGGCGACCTTGTCCGCCAGATCCAGCGCGATCTTCTCTGCCTTCTTCTTCCCGATACCGCTGATCTGTTGGAGAGCAACCGTGTCTTTCTCCACCAGCGCTCGGGCCAGACGCTCAGCCGAATACGTCGACATCATCGCAAGCGCGACCTTCGCCCCGACACCGGACGCGGTGAGCAGGCGCTGAAAGAGCGCTCGCTCGTGTGCATCGATGAAGCCGTACAAAGCGACCGAGGTCTCGGTGACGACCTGCACCGTGCGCAGCTCCAGCGCCCCTCCTGGCACCGGCAGGCGCTCGAGTACGGTCAGCGGAACCTCGACCTCATAGACCACGCCCCCGTTCGTCTCGAGCTCGACCCGTTCACCCTCTCGCGCAAGCAGCGTCCCCTGCAGTCGGGAAATCACCTCGGAAAGCTCCCCACCATGCAGTGGCACAGCGCAATCGCGACCCCGTCCGCCGCGTCCGCTGGCGTCGGAATCTCCTTGAGCTTGAGCTGCTGCTGTACCATGAAACCGACCTGATCTTTCGTTGCGTTCCCCGTCCCGACGACAGCCTTCTTGATGTGTCGGGGCGCATACTCGGCAATCATAACGTCGTGGTGCGCCGCGGCGAGGAGGATCGCTCCCCGAGCATGCCCTAGCTTCAGGGCACTCTGCGCGTTCTTGCCGTGAAAGACATCCTCCACCGAGACCGCGTCCGGCCCATGACGCCCAATCAGCGCGACAATAGCGTCGTAGATTTCCCGAATGCGGATCGGCAGTGTTTCACGCGGTGATGTGCGGATCACCCCACACTCCACCAGGGAAACGGAGGCATCCGAACCTCGTCGCACCACGCCGTAGCCGGTCGCCGCCGTCCCCGGGTCGATCCCGAGGATCAGGCTCACATCGCCTCGGCGAGGACCGCCTCGTCGATGTCTGCGTTCGAGTGGACTTTCTGAACGTCGTCGAGCTCGTCCAGCATGTCGAGCAGCTTGAGCAGCTTCTCGGCATCCTTGCCTGCAACCGCCACCTCGTTCTTCGGAATACGCGTCAGCTCAGCCGGTGAGGTCTCGATCCCAGCCTGCTTCAGACCGGTCTCGACCGAGGTCAGGTCCGACGGATCAGCGGTAATGACGAACTCCTCGCCATCCCCTGTGACATCCTCGGCTCCCGACTCGATGGCGACCTCGAAGACCTGGTCCTCGGAGTATCGGGTCGCGTCGATCACGATTTGCCCCTTGCGGTCGAACTGCCATGCGACAGAGCCGTCGGTTCCCAGACTCCCGTCGCACTTGCCGAGGGCATGACGCACGTCGGCCACGGAGCGGTTTGTGTTGTCCGTCAGGCACTCGATGTAGAGCGCGACACCGCCGGGCCCATAGCCCTCGTACGTGACTTCGACATAGTCGACGCCGTCCAGCTCACCGGTACCCTTCTTGATGGCTCGTTCAATGTTCTCAGCGGGCATCGATGCAGCCTTGGCGGTCTCCACCCCAAGGCGGAGCCTGGCGTTGAACTCGACGCTCCCTCCACCCTCTTTCGCCGCGACGGTGATCTCGCGGATCAGCTTGGTGAAGAGGGCTCCACGCTTCGCATCGTTGACACCCTTCTTCCGCTTGATCTTCGACCATTTATTGTGGCCAGCCACGCATCCTCCAAGATCTCGCGGCCCAGACCGCGAACGAAAACGTTACAGAAAAATCAACGTGTGTACCGGCGTTGCGGACGCGTCATCCCGTGCAGGGAATCTTCTCGCGTACTCGTGACGGCCAGTCACGTCGGTATAGAGTACGAGGTTTTCAGCGTTGCCACAGGAGGTCAGATCGCACGCGCGTCGCTTGGCTGATCGTGGTCGTCATGATGGGGATCGACCACCGAAGAGTCCGACAAACCTCACCCGACCTATCTGCCTAGCGGAACCGCCCGCCGAAGCCCTGCGCGTTCCTGAACCGGTTGTTCACGACGTTGTTGAAAATCGAGCCGAATTGGAAGCTGAAGCCCAGGCTGACGCCATACTCGAAGTCCGTCTCGAGCTGCTGGAGTCGCAGGAGCGCCTCCTCGTCCGTGATGCCGCCGGCTGACAGATAGATCTGGTCCTGCACCCAGCCGACATTTCCATCGAGGCGGATCGAAAAGCCGCGTACGATTCGGAAGTCGATATCTCCCCTCAGGTTGATGCTATACAGACCGCCATCGTACTCCTGTGCGTCCGGCATGAAGAGGAAATTCGACGCGCTGATCGAGGCACCGGTCTCGCCCCAGGGCTGCCGGGCCGAGAGATCGATCTCGGCCGACTGCTCCCAGCGCGTCTCGCTGTTTGCGCCGTAGAGGGTCTCCTCAATGTACCGTCGGTACGCCGGCCCGATTCGATAGGAGAACGTCAGAGCC
>JAKMDG010000206.1 GCA_022428035.1 Longimicrobiales bacterium | reverse complement strand
ACTCTCGACCGTGCCGACGAGCTCGTGCTCGAGCGCTTCGACGTACCGGTTCGCAACGCACTGCAGGGCCTGAGCCCGGACGAGCTTTTCCTGCCGTCCTCGCTCCTCCGCATCGAGCTCGACACCGAGCACCCGCTGACGATGGGGAGCCCTGATGAGGTTGCGGGCAAATGGGCCGGCGGCCGTGCCTATGAGCCGACCGGCTTCGGTGGAGCGTCAGGTGAGATTAAAGCGGTTGGCAGCTGGGCCAAGGACCCGGAACGCGTACTGATGAGTGGCATGCTGCACGGCGCAGAGCATCTCGCTGGCAAGGGGGCGATCCTGGACGTGGAATATGGTCAGGGACGCATCCTGATGTACGGCTTCCGTGTGCAGCACCGCGGACAGACGCACGGAACCTTCAAGCTGCTCTTTAATGCCCTGCTCCACGACGATCCGCGGGCGGCGACGCAATGACGGCCCATACCGAGGGGGCCTGACCGATGCTAGAGTGGATTCGTGGGGCGCGCATCAACCTGAAGACTGGGCTGGTCATCATCGCGCTCGCGCTGGCGGCGTGGGCTGTCGTGGTCTACGCGAACCTGCAGGACTTCGTCCCCGAAGAGCTCATCCAGCCGCAGGAAGCTCCCCGCTAGACCTGGACTCGATCCACCTTCCGACGATCTCGCGCACCGTCTCGCCAAGGCTGTCGATGTCTGCCGGCTTGATGTGAAACGATACCGCGCCGAGTTCCAGCGACTTGCTCTCATGGTCGCTGTGTACGGACGACGTCAGGACCACAATCGGACACCGGATCGCTCCCTTTTGCTCCCTGACCCATTCCAGTACGGCGAAGCCGTCCACATCAGGCATGAGCAGATCGAGAACGATCAGATCTGGCAACGGGTGCGATCGGCGATCCCGAAAAGGAGGCGTACCGGAGAGGTAGGCGATCGCCTCGCGTCCATCGCCGGCTACCCGGACATCGAGCCCCGGCAGCGCACGGCGAGCAGCGACCCGCACCAGCAGCGCGTGGTCGCGAGCATCTTCGATGACGAGCAAGGTCGGATCAATCATCAGCCATCAGTGGTGAGGTGCTCTCCGGGGAGACGTGCGGCTCACAGGAACTCCGGGAAAACCGGTAGCTAAGATGAGGATTGCGCGACCCAAAAGCCACAACTTCTTTCATCGATTCGGTGAACCCCCTCACCCGAAGGAAACTCGACGATGAGCCTGCTCAACGACCCAATGACCGTTTTCGCCTTCCTGGCGATGACCGTCGCATTCGTGTTCTGGTTGTCCGAACTGCCGCGCTTCAAAAAGACATTCGAGCTCATCCCGCCCGTCATCTACATCTACTTCTTCCCGATGCTCGCAACGACGGTCGGTATTACCCCGGCATCCTCGCCGGCGTACGACTGGATGACGCGCTACCTGCTGCTTTTCGCACTCCTGCTCCTGATGATCTCGATCGACCTTCGCAGCGTGGCCAAGCTCGGACCCGTGGCACTCTTCATGGTGGTCGCGGGCACCTTCGGGATCGTGATCGGAGGCCCGATCTCTCTCATGATCTTCAAGGGATTCCTCCCTGCTGATGCGTGGACCGGATTCGCCGCACTCTCAGGAAGCTGGATTGGCGGGACGGCCAACATGGTCGCGATCGCCGAGAGTGTGGGAACACCAGAGTCCGCGTTCGGACCGATCATCGTGGTCGACACCGTGGTCGGATACGGGTGGATGGGGGTTCTCCTTATCTTCGCCAGCTCTCAGACCCGCTTCGACAAGAAGATCAACGCGAATACTGCGGCGATCGAAGAGACCAACGCCCGACTGTCCGCGCTCGACCGGGAACGCCATCCCACCTCTCTGCACGATGCGGCCGTCATGATCTGCATGGGTATGGCTGCAGCGGTCGGAGCCCATCAGCTTGCGCAGACTGCCCTGTTTCCGGCCCTCGGGGACCCCACAATCATCAGCAAGACGACATGGGCGATTCTGATCACCGTGACCGGGGGGCTAGCCCTGTCGTTCACACCCCTGCGCGACTACGAGAAGGTCGGCGCGTCAGGGCTCGGCTATACGGCGCTCTACCTCCTGCTCGCCGGCATCGGTGCTCAGGCAGACCTTCGGGCCGTCCTGCAGGCTCCCGTCTACCTCGCAGCCGGAGCAGTCTGGATCTCGATCCACGTCGGCATTCTCATGATCGCAGCGAGAATCGTTCGCGCTCCGCTGTTCTTCGTCGCTACGGGTAGCATGGCGAACATCGGCGGAGCGGCATCCGCGCCCGTCGTGGCCGGTGTCTACCACCCCGCCATGGCCCCGGTCGGGCTGCTGATGGCCGTGGCCGGCTACATACTGGGGATCTACGGGGCACTGGTGTGTGCGTGGTTGCTGGGGATCGTCGGAGCGTAGCCCGTACCGTTACACTGTCGGACGTTGCCTCGACCTCTCCTTTTCTCCCTACGCTTCGTTATGGCTCGCTCGCTCTACGCCCACTCGACCTCCGCCTGTCTGGCTCTGTCCCTCGCATTCTTCATCACGCTCCCGAGCCTGACCGCGGCTCAGTCTGGCCCCGACGTCGCCCGCGCCTACCGTCAGGCCAACGAGCCCTCGCTCGTGCGCGATTTTGCAGAGCTCCTGAGCTATCCAAACCGTGCGTTCACGCCCGAGATCCGCGCGGCTGCCTTGTACATCCGCGACGAGATGCGCGCGGTCGGCGTGGAGACGGAACTGGTCGAGATCGAGGGCGCATCTCCGCTGGTCCTCGGAAAACTCATGGTTCCGGGTGCGACGCGAACGCTGGGCATCTACGTGCATTACGACGGACAGCCTACCGACCCGAGCAACTGGACGCACGATCCGTTCGAGCCGACGCTGTACACGCGCGCCATGGAGGCCGGTGGTGAGCCGATCGATATGCCTGCAGACGGTACCTCCGTCGATCCCGAGTGGCGCCTGTATGCGCGCTCAGCCGGAGACGACAAGGCACCAATCGCCGCGATCCTCCCCGTCCTGCGTTCGTTTACGGAGTCGGGCGTCACTCCGACGTCAAACCTGATCTTCATGTTCGACGGCGAGGAGGAAGCCGGATCCCGTAACCTCGGTCAGTACATGGAGATGGCGTCCGAGGTGCTGGACGAGATCGATATCTGGCTTTTCTTCGACGGGCCTGCCCACGCTAGCGGTCGGCCGCAGATCACCTACGGGGTGCGGGGCGCGTCGGGCATGGAAGTGACCGTTTACGGGGCGACCCGGAACCTGCACTCCGGTCACTACGGCAACTGGGCCCCGGACACGGGCAATGTCCTCGCTCACCTGCTCGCCTCCATGAAAGATGAGGACGGCAACGTCCTGATCGACGGCTGGTACGACACCTTCGAACCGATCGGCGCGGAGGAGCGGGCTGCGCTCGAGGCGATGCCGCAGTGGGACGAAGAGCTCAAACGAGAGCTCGGCGTGGTAAAGACGGAAGGTGAGCCGCAGTCACTTCCGGAGCGCCTGCTCGTACCGGCGCTGAACGTTCGGGGCATCACGAGTGGCAACACGGGCTCGCTTGCGCGCAACGTGATTCCGAACACGGCAGTGGCCTCCCTCGGCATCCGGATGGTGAAGGGAAACACCGCTCCTCAGCTGCGTCAGCTGGTCGTGGAACACATCGAGCGCCAGGGCTTCCACATCGTGGATGAAGACCCCGACATGGAGACCCGTCTCCGGCACCCTCGGATCGCAAAGGTCACGGGAGGGATGAGCGGTTCGGTCGCCTCCCGCACCCCGATGACGGAGCCCTTCGCGCAGAGCATCCAGGCCGCCGCGTCTGCCGCGGCAGACCGCGCATTCGGTCCCGGCTCCCTGGTCATCTCACCAGGAATGGGCGGAACCCTGCCCCTCTTCCTCTTCACCGAGGTGGCCGGAAAGCCGGCGATCGTAGTCCCGGTCGCGAACCACGACAACAATCAGCACGCACCGGACGAGAATCTGCGCATCGCCAACCTCTGGTACGCGATCGACCTGTACGCGCAGCTCATGACGATGCCAGCTACGGTCTTCTAGGAAGGCTCACCGAGACGCACACGGGCGCGGCCCGGGTCACCCACTCGGTGGCCCGGGCCATGTTCGTGGGGCCGCCTCAACTCCAGAGGTCGGACAGCACGCGCTTGAAGTTGCCCCCGAGCATCAGCGCGATCTCACGATCGTCGAAACCGCGCCGGATCAGTCCTTCGGTGAGATCGAACACACGCCCGGGATGGTTCAGTCCGTCGATGTGCACATACCCAGCATCAGTGAAGTACGCGCGGTAGCGATCGAAGTTTGGCTGGCTGGTGGGGCCGAGGTCTTCACCCGGTGGCACGCGTGGGCTCCCGTACCCGTCGATGTCCAGGTCTGAGCCGATGCCAACGTGCTCGACACCAACCAGTCGCGCGACGTGATCAAAATGATCGACAACGTCATCCACTCCGACCGGCGGGCCTTCCTTGACCATGAAGCGGATGAAGGGGATGCCCATGACGCCCCCACCCTCGGCGAGTTTCTGGATCGCCTCGTCGGTCTTGCACCGCATGAAGCCGGGAAGAAGGGCACGACATGACGCGTGCGTGTAAACGACGGGGCGAGTCGCAGCGGCATGACCATCGAGCGTCGTCTGATCAGCGCAGTGGGAGAGGTCGACTACCATACCGACGTCCTGCATGCGCTCCAGTACCCGATGACCGAAGACCGAAAGCCCACCGTCGTTGTGCTCGAGAAAGCCGGCGCCAAGCCGGTTCTGAAGGTTATAGGTAAGCTGGGATACCTTCTGACCAAGGCCGTAGAAGAGGTCTACGTCGTCGACCGAGTTGAAGTGCTCGGAGTTCTGAAACGTCACCATGATCCCGACCTTCCCGGTCTCCCCGACGGTACTGAAATCGCGCGAGTCGTCGACCCGGCGAAGCCAGTCCGAATGAGACGCGATGAAGCCGTTCCACTCCGCCATGAAGCGGAGCGCAGCCGTGCGATTGGGCGCCCCCCGACCGAGCGCGATCACGTCGACGCCGCTGTCGCGATATACCGCGAAGTCCTCTTCGGTGAACGCATTCGGGTCCGCGAGCCACGATTGCGGAGGCCTGGGCTCCTCGGCATTCGTGTCCGCGAAACGGAACTGGCAGAGCATGTCCACCACAGGATTCTGTGTCACCAGCCGGATCGCCCGCGCGGTGTACTCCTGAGACTGCGTGCCCAGTGCGTACCGGCGCTTCAGGACGGCCGGTGCGCCGCGCAGCGAACAGGGAGAGGTGAGGGCAGCAGGCCCGACGAGCGCGGAAGCAGCAAGCGTGCGGAGAGCGGTGCGTCGGTCCATGGAGCGGGCTCGATCAGGGGCGTGGAACGCGGTGAATCTTCGCCTGATCAATGCCTCACGCAATTTACGCGAGGGCCGAGGACCCTCCTGCACTGGCCCAGGTCCAGAGCCACCCCGATATTTATGAAATGTACCCTTCCGAATACTCAGGAGAGTGGACCAGATG
>JAKMDG010000253.1 GCA_022428035.1 Longimicrobiales bacterium | reverse complement strand
CACGAGTACGTCGAGGCGCCCGAACGACGCCCGCACGGCGTCGACAAGCTGGTCGGCGGCGCGTGGTTCGCGCAGGTTGGCCTGAACAGATACCAGCGTTCGACCGAGAGATGCGATCTCTTCTTCGAGCGTCTCCGCCTCAGCTGAGGACGACCGGTACGCGATCACGATGTCGTGACCGGCTCTCGCCAGACCGAGGCTGATCGCTCGGCCGACGCGAACGGCTCCGCCCGTCACGAGCGCTACGCGTTGCCTGTTACCGCCGGTCATCGCGAAACTCCCTCTCCCCGGCGCGATGGAAGCGCCGTTTTCATAACGAATACGGAAAAGCATTCATGCCGAACCTGACGGGCAAGGTCGCGATCGTGACGGGCAGTACCAAGGGCATCGGGCTCGCGATCGTGGAGCGGATGATCAACGAAGGGATGTCGGTTGTGGTGAGCTCACGCACGGCCGACGACGTTCAGGCCGTGACAGACCGGCTTGGGGACAACGCGATCGGGATTCCCTGTGACGTGGCCGATCCGGAAGCCTGCTCTCGGCTCGTGGAGGAGACCGTCGAGCGCTTTGGGCGGCTGGACATTCTGGTGAACAACGCAGGGCTAGGCATCTTCAAGCCGATCTCTGAGATGTCGATTGAGGAGTGGCAGCTCCAGATCGACGTAAACCTCGGCGCGGTCTTTTACCTGTCCAAGGCCGCGCTATCGCATCTGAGCGCTACAGGGGACGGGTTCATCATCAACATCGCATCTCTGGCGAGCCGCAACACCTTTGCTAGCGGTACAGGGTACAATGCATCGAAGTTCGGTCTGCTCGGCATGAGCGAAGCAATGATGCTCGATGTGCGCCACGATGATGTCCGTGTCTCGATCGTCATGCCGGGCAGCGTGAACACGTACTTCAACAACCATGAACCGTCTGCCGAGCGCGGTTGGAAGCTCGAAGCTGACGACTGTGCACTGGCTGTGATGCAGCTGCTGGAGTTCCCGAGAGAGGCGCACGTCAGTCGGGTTGAGATGCGCCCCAGTCAGCCGGGCTCGCGCTCGTGAGGTAACGATCCGGGTACGGGGTCGATCCGGGGTTTAGTCGGGGGATCACGTAGATGAGAAGGAGGCAGGATGGTCAAGTACGGCACGACGCTTCTGCATGCTCTGTTGTTCGGTATCGCGGCCTGCGCATCGGATGTGAGCCAGCCTGAGGTCGGTGGTGGGCAGGGCGAGCCCGGTGATCTGTCGAGCTACTTTCTCTCCCCTGCATTGTGTGCAGATGAAGAGGGCCCGGAGTGTGCGTCTCTGCGGCTCGGAGATCCTCACTTGACGACGACCAGTCCCGCTCGGGGCAAGCTGTTCGCCTGCGAAGCGGGAAACCCGAACGCACCGGGGAGTGATCAGACGCGCATCACCTGGATCGATTGGGCGGCCGGTACGTGGAATCTGCTCACCAAACCGTTCCTGCCATCGGGCTCATTCTCCCCCGGGGAGGGCGTTGCCAGCGTATCGGAGTCCGGTGACGTTCGCAGTGTCGTCATCAACAACCTTCCGGTCGACGGAAAAATCGGTGATTGGCCCATGACCCAGTATCCTGAGTTGTCGGCGATCGATCGGAATCCCGGGGTGCCGGCAGCGAGAAGCTTCACGTTCAATGTCCCGATCGAGCCGGTCGTGAACGAGACACCGTTCTGCACGTCGCTCGGAGCGATCGGGGTGACGCTGAACGGGGTGGTTCTGTATAACGCGGTCGATGCACGGGGGAACGACGCCGTCGCTCACGAAATTGTCGACGAGTTCGGCGGTCACCCGGCGATGAGCGATTACCACTACCACTTTCTGCCCGAGCGGCTCGATTCGGCGCCGATGGCGGACGGACACTCGGGGCGGGTTGGCTTCATCCGCGATGGATTCGGACTCTACGGGTACGATGGGCCCGGTGGGCTGGAATTGACCAATGCCGACCTGGATGAGTGTCACGGACACGACCATGCCCCGATGGGCTATCACTATCACGCGACGATCGAATACCCATATACGATCGGTTGTTTTCGGGGTGATCCCGAGCCTGCGTTCCTGGCGTCGACGTTGGCGTCTGAGTCGGGTGCGGGCACCGACGTGGTGCCCGAGGTGGATACGGAGGCTGTCCGCCCGTTTCTGGAGCGCATGATCTCTCACCACCTCCAGGCTCTGGAGTTGACCGCTCTCGTTCCGGACCGCTCGGATCGAGTTGGCGTGCGCCAGATCGCGGAGCGAATGCGGATCGTACAGGCCGAGGAGATCCGTCTGATGGAGTACTGGCTGCAGAACGAGACCTCTTCGGGTGTGATGGGTGACTCGGAGGAGGTCGAGCCGGTGGGCATGCCCGGGATGCTCTCGCCTGAACGCATGCAACGGCTCCGTGGCTTGGAAGGCCCTGAGTTCGACCGCCTGTTCCTCCGATCGATGGTGGAGCACCATCAGGGTGCTGTGCTTATGGCCGGGGCTCTGTTGCAACGTGCAGGGCCTGCCGCACGAGGTTCTTCGATCGACTGGTTTGTCCTGCACCTCGAGGCTGAGCAGGCGGTCGAGGTCGAACGCATGCTGCGAATGCTGGACGACATGTCGTCATGATTCGCCCCGGTCGGGCGTGGTCGCGCACGACCCCTTCATGTCGGGGTGCCACAGCGTAGATTTTCGTCCGACGTTCGAGGGACACGCCGGCGTGTCCATCCCCACTGTAAGGACCGATAGCCGATGGCTGACGCGTTTCGTATCGAGAAGGATTCACTCGGAGAGATGAAGGTCCCGGCTGACGCCCTGTATGGTCCGCAGACCCAGCGGGCGCTAGAGAATTTTCCCATCAGTGGTCAGCGTTTCGGACGGCGTTTCATTCAGGCGATGGGCCTCATCAAGAAGTCTGCTGCTGCGACGAACGCCGAGCTCGGGCAACTTGATGTCGACATCGCCCGAGCCATCGAAGCTGCTGCCGGCGAAGTGGCGGATGGGCGCTGGGATGACGAGTTCGTACTGGATATCTACCAG
>JAKMDG010000189.1 GCA_022428035.1 Longimicrobiales bacterium | reverse complement strand
GGCAGAGGGCGACGGTCAACCACACGACGCGGGCGAGCCCTTCCTGCTCGCCGAGGCGCTCCACGGCCTCGATCTGCTCCAGGACCGCCACGCCCTCGGGCGAGGCGCCGATTGCGGCGAGGACCCGATCGCGCTCGGCTTGGGGATCGCGAGACGCGAGGTCGTCTTCGCGCAGGGTGATCAGGGCTTCATCAGTGCCGACGAGGAGGACGCGCTCGCTCGCATACACGTGACCGATCGAGGCGTAAGGATGGCTCGCTTTTCCTTCCCCATCGAAGTCGAAGCGCTGCATCCCCCGCGCACCGAGGATCCAGGCGCCCCCGTCTGAGAGTTCGATCCGCGGCAACTCCGCGTGAACGTTCTGCATCTCCGACTCGGACGACATGCTGCAAGCGTAGCCCTTCGCGTGGCGGACCGAGTCGCGGGGCGAAAAGACGAAGGGCGCGGCCCCTGAGGACCGCGCCCTTCGTCATCGTTTCGCGTTGCCTAGGGCTCAGTCTTCCTTGACGGAGACCGCGACCGTCGGGAACACGCGGCTGTAGTAGAGCACCACCGCCACGAATCCACCGATGAAGCCCGCGGCGATTCCGAACTGAATCAGGCCGAAGGGCGCCGTCATGTCGCCCTTCACGACCGAAGGCCAGACGAGCAGGTTGCGCTCGAGCCAGAGGCCGAGGAGCAGGAGGCTCGCGATCGTGCCCGCGATGACCGGCGTCTTCTTCGGGCGCTGCCCGAGAAGGACGAAGAAAGGCAGGACCCAGTTGCACGCCCAGGTGGCCATCGCCATCCAGCCGTAACCGGTCTGGAGGCGCGCCCACGAGAAGTCCCAGTTGGTCCAGCTCTTCGCGAAGGCCGCCGCGGAATAGCCCTTCTCGATCAGGAACTGGTCGCCGAGGCGATCCCGCAGGTAGTAGGTCTCCTCCGGCAGGTTGCCGTAGTAGATGACCAGATACTGCGCCCAGAAGAGGTAGAACCAGAAGATCGAGAAGGCGAACATCATCTTGCCGATGTCGTGCATTCGGCTTTCGGTGATCTCACCTTGGAATCCATCCTCGTTGCGGCTGAGTACGCCCGAAAGGGCACACGCGGCGACCGCGGAGAGGATGCCGCCCCAGCAGACGAAGTTGCCGAAGAGGTTCGAGAACCACGCCTGCTCCATCGACATGACCTGGTCGAAGGCGAAGAAGGCAAAGCCGATTCCGTAGACGAGGCCGATGAACGGAGCGATGAAAGCGGTCTTCTGCTTGGCCGCCTCGCGCTCTTCTTCGTCACCCTTCCAGCCCGCCGTCCAGCTCTCGGCCATGCGCTTGGCGAAGCCGTCCCCGTTCTCCGCCAGGTTGCGGAGATTCGGGCGGGACGAGGCCTTGAGCATCGCGACCGAGAGGAAGGCCATCAGGAAGAGGAGGCCGAGGTCCATCGCGTAGAAGCGCGTGGTGTTCAGCCAGGCTTCCTTGCCGTGCATGGCGCCGTTCGCCTGCCAATCGAAGATGTACTCGCCACCGAACATGCCGACGACGCCGAGGACGGCAGCGACCGGGATGAAGGCGGCCAGGCTCTCCGCGAAGCGGCGGTAGGGACCGGGCCAGTGCGCACCGACGATCGAGTAGATCGCGGTCAGCACGAGCCCCCCGCACGACATCATCGTGAAGAAGATGAAGTTGGCGTGGAAGGACAGCCAAGCGGTCTGCGGATCCGACGCAATGCCTCCGACGAAGGAGACGATGCCGATCACGACCGCCGCGAGGCAGGCCTGGAAGAGCGGCTTGGGAAGAGCGCCCGGGTTGGCGCGCTCGGCTGCGGTTGCAACAGCGCTCACGATCAACCTCCCTGACCGTTGAGGTCGCGGATGTAGTTGACGACGTCCCAGCGAGCGTCCGGCGGGATCCGGCGGTAGCTCGGCATTCGGCCGCGGCCGAGGGAGATCGTGGTGTAGATGTGGCCGTCCGAGAGGCCCGGCGCGAGGCTGAAGCCCAGCGGCGAACCCGGACCGATCGGCAGAACACCCTGGATCGGACCGTTCGGTGCAGCGATCGGGCCGTTGCCACCGCCAGTCGGGCCGTGGCACGCGGCACAATTCACGTCGAAGTATTCCTTTCCTCGCGCGAGGGACTCGAAGGTCGCCGCGTTCGGGTTCGGAACCGCGTCCTGCTCCTGG
>JAKMDG010000150.1 GCA_022428035.1 Longimicrobiales bacterium | reverse complement strand
GGCAGAGACAGCGCAGCTCCACCCAGAATGAGCGCCCGGTCGACCCGATCGAGTCGCGTCATGAGCATCTCGAGGCTCGTCGTCGCATACACGTGGGCCGGAGCGCCGGATTCGACGTACTCGGCCGAAGACGACCCGCCGTTCTGCCACAGCTCACGAACCATGCGTCCGTCGGCCCACGGCCGCTCCGTGACCGAGACCGCCGTGTGCAGCGTCTGCCCGGCGTGGAGCGTGTCCGGGGGCAACCCCGACGTCAGCACACCCAGCACGGGGAGGCCGATCACGACCGCTGCCACCTGACCGCGGTGCGCCTGTCCGCCCAGCATCCGAGAGGACGCCATGGCCATGAGCATGAGGGCGCCAGCCGTGATACCGAGCAGCGTCGGCAGTGGCATGAGGGGTAGCAGCACGAAGCCGGTCACAAACGACCCCATGATCGAGCCTGCCGTAGCCGAGGCGCTGATGTCACCCGCTCGGCGGCCGACCGAGCCAAGGTCGTCGGTGTCTGCCTGGACGAGGTACGGCACCACTGCGCCCAGACACAGAACGGGCGGGGCAAAGAGCACCAGGGCGCTCACCACGGCACCCGGAATGAAGCCGAACATGTCCCGGGCAATCCACGGGAAGCCTGACCCAAGAACGGGCAACGCTCCTGTCAGGGAGGCCACCACGAGCACCCGGGACAAGGGGACCTTCCCGGCGTCCGCCAGCCGACCACCGAGATGACTCCCAGCGGCCAATGCAGCGAGGATCGTTCCGATCACGGCCGTCCAGGGCACGACCGACAATCCGAAGACCGGAGCAATCAGACGGGCGCCCGCAATCTCGATAGTGAGAACCGCGAAGCCCGACCCGAAGGCGAGTAAGAAGAATCCAGGACGCCGTGACATAGCGCCTAAGATAGTCAGGCCGCCGCCGCCACGATGCCCAGGATTTCAGACAGCGTGGCCCGACCGCGATCCTTCGCGTACCAGCGTCGTATCTCCTTGTATCGCTCCGGCGACGACATGGACAGACCTTCATCCATGACCCAGGACTGGATCTCCTCGGGGCGCGGCCCCCACCAGCCCACCTCGTTGAAGTCCTCGTCGTACACGATCACGATGGGGATCGAGCGACTCCGACCATTGGTCAGGTGGCTGTCCATGAGATCCGGGTTGTCCTCACGTCCGAACACTCGCATGTCCCATCCCGCTTCGTCGGCGAGACGCGAGATCACCGGTAGTGTGTTGACCGCATCACCACACCAGTCCTCGGACAGTGCGACAAGGTGCCAACCCCCCGGCATCTGCGACGCCTCCGCGACAACCTCCTCCGGCAAGCGCACCCGCTGGTACACGTCGTGCCACATCTCACGATTCTTCTCGACGGTGTCGAGGTACTCGGGGAAGGTTGGTGCGCCCTCGAAGCGTTGTTTGTTCACGTCGTCCACCTGTACCATGCTGTCGGCTCAAGGATTCGGCACGGGTCCGATCCGGTTCATCAGGTTCAGGCCGGCTGATTCGCCTTCTTCGCCGCCTTCTTCCGCTGGTTCGGGTCAAGAATCCGCTTCCTGAGGCGGATCGCACTGGGTGTCACCTCGATGAGCTCGTCGTCCTGGATGAACTCCAGGGCCAACTCAAGGGTGATCTGCCGCGGCGGCTCCAGTTTGATGTTCTCGTCGGACGAGGTCGTGCGCATGTTCGTGAGCTTCTTCTCCTTGCTCACGTTCACGTCCATGTCGTCGGACCGGACGTTCTCACCGACGATCATCCCGCCATAGGTATCGTCACCAGGCTTCACGAAGAGCGTCGACCGCTCCTGAAGTCCGAAGAGCGCAAAGCCGACCGCCTTGCCCGGCCGATCCGCTACGAGCACGCCACGGCTCCGACCCTTCAGTGAGCCAGCCCAGCGGTCCCACTCCTGAAACGTGTGATGGAGAATTCCCTCGCCCCGGGTATCCGTGAGGAACTCCGAGCGATATCCGAAGAGTCCGCGCGCCGGAATCTTGAAGCGCAGGCGGGTCGTACCCGAATCGCCCATCGGCTTCATCTCGGTCATCTCACCTTTTCGCGGACCGAGCTTCTCGATGACGATCCCGACCATGTCCGAAGGGACCTCGACCACGGCCTCCTCATACGGCTCCTGCAGGTCACCACTGTCATCCTTGCGCGTAATCACGCGGGGGCGTGACACCTGAAACTCGAACCCTTCGCGCCGCATGGTCTCCATGAGAATCGTCAGGTGGAGCTCGCCGCGGCCACTCACGGTGAAGGTGTCCGGCAGCTCCGTGTCCTCCACCCTCAAGGACACATTCCGCTCGAGCTCTCTGAACAGTCGCTCGCGGACCTGGCGCGTGGTTACGAACTTCCCTGCCTGACCAGCAAAAGGAGAGTTGTTGACCGTGAAGTCGACCGAGAGCGTCGGCTCCTCCACCGCGATGCCCATGAGTCGCTCCCGGTATTCCGAGTCGGTCACGGTTTTGCCGATCTCCACGCCCTCGAGGCCCGCCATCGCGACGATGTCGCCCGCCTTAGCGTCTTCGACCTCGATACGCTCCAGGCCACGGAAAGTGTAGAGTCGAGACACCTTCGCCACCTCGGCCTCGGCAGGATCCTGGACCATCCCGACATCACCGAGATCCAGGAGCGTCACCTGTTCTCCCACACGGACCGAACCCCGCTCGATCCGGCCGATCGCGATCCGGCCCACATACGCCGAATGGTCGAGTGTCGACACGAGCATCTGGAACGGTCCGTTCTGATCGACGTCGGGTGGCGGAAAATGCTCGATGATTGTGTCGAAGAGTGGAGTCAGGTCACCACCCTTGCTGTCCGGGGTGTAGGAGGCCCACCCGTCGCGGCCCACCGCGTACAGGAACGGCGCATCGAGCTGGGCATCGGTGGCCTCGAGATCCATGAAGAGCTCGAGTACCTCGTCATGCACTTCCTCGGACCGAGCATCTCCGCGGTCCACCTTGTTGATGACGACCAGCGGCAACAGTCCCAGGTCCAGCGCCTTCCTCGTGACGAAGCGGGTCTGGGGCATCGGGCCCTCGGCCGCATCCACCAGGAGCACGACGCCATCGACCATACGCAGAATACGCTCGACTTCTCCCCCGAAATCGGCATGTCCCGGCGTATCGACGATGTTGATCTTCACGTCGTTCCACTGAACCGCCGTGTTCTTGGCCAGAATGGTGATCCCCCGCTCCTTTTCGAGCGGGTTGGAGTCCATCACGCGCTCTTCGACCGCCTGGTGTTCGCGGAAAATGCCGGCTTGGCCGAACATCTGGTCGACCAGGGTCGTCTTGCCGTGATCGACGTGCGCGATGATCGCGATGTTGCGAATGGGCATGGATCTATGGGCACCGGCTCGGGCCGGGCGGAGCGTTCGGGTGAGCAGCCCAAAAAGTTAACCGAGCCCGCCTTCTCGATGTACCTGCGAGGCACGAGGATGCCGGGCGGGTGTGATCACACGACGCCCGGGAGTCGGCCCGTCAGCTGACCGTCCACCAGAAACTGAACCCGATGGTCTCTGTCCCCGGATTCGACGTCCGGTTCATCAGCTTGCCGTGCGACATGTGATGAAAGCTGAGCGTCGTACGGGCGGTGTCCGCAAAGCGCAGCCCGAGCTCGAAGCCTGATCGGAGTACACCAAAACTCCCGAGCCGCTTGCCGGCATTGCCCGGGAAGTAGAACGCCGGACCCGAATTCACGTTGGCGACCAGGTAGTCACCCACGTGCACATCGAGCGCTCCGGCCAGCCAGGTATATGTGGCCCCGTCCGAGTTCCGGCTCAGCCCGACGAGCGGCTTGATCCGATGCCATGCTATCCCCGGCTGGTACTCGAACGTCACATCCCACGCCTGATTCTCGCGATCGACGGCATCAAAGCGTGCGAAGCCTGCCTTGAACATCGACCGATCGAAGTCGAGCTCCGGCCAGTCCATGAGCACGCTCGGCACGAGGCTGACCAGCGCAAATCCCCCGATGTACAGGACCGCCGGATCCTGCCCCTCCACACGCGTCGACGCCGCATGCAGTCCGATCGAGACCATCAACGCGATGAGAACGGGGCGGGTACGTGAGCCGGAGCGTATCACGGGGGTCTGGGCGCGGACCTCGAGCAGAGGGGAGGGTACGGTCGGAGCGCGAACATGAGCTCGCGGACCAACCCGCGGATCCCCTGAAGCCTGCAGAACCAGGCTACGCTCGGCCGCGACCGAGGAACGGGATTCCCCGGACCGCTGCGTTCCAGCTGGCCTGAAAGTCCGCGCGCGCTGGATCATCCTCACCGGGTCGACGGAACGCCTCCACGAGGAAGGCCATCACGATGCCCATGATGCCCCCCAGAATGATTCCGAGGGCGGCTGTGAGGACGCGCCGGCGCGGATCGTTCCTCGGCGGAAGGAACGGGCTCTGCAGCACCGTGATCACCGGCGTGTCCCGAACCTCGGAGATCCGGGCCTGCTCGTATGACTGTACCAGCGTGGTGAGAACCGACTGCCGCAGCGTCACCTCACGCATGAGACCGTCGTGCTGGAAGCTCAGCATGGGAGAGTTCTCCCACTGGCGGTTCGCCTCGAGGAAACCGCGCAACTCTTCCTCCGCCTCCTCCAGATCGACCTCGGCCGCGTCCACACGAGCCTCGATGAAGGCCCGCTCCGACGCGGCCTGCGACTGACGCGTGTCCATGTTGAAAAGCGCGACCTCGGCAAGCAGTTCGTCCGCGATCGCCTGTGACAGGTCCGGCCATTCGGTCTTCACGGAGATCGTGACCGTGCCGGTTTCGCGACCGGTCGAGACGGACACAGCCTCTTCCAGAAGCCACTCGAGAACTTCCTCGTCCCGCTCGGCCTCGGACTCCTCTTCGATCTCGAGAAGGTCCTTCAGGTTGATAGAGCCCAGACCCTCAACGGTGAACGGCTCATCGGACGCCCGCGTCAGGATCTCTCGAGACGTAAGCAATTCCTGGTAGAACGCTGGGCTCGCCTCGTCTCCGCTGGCGCCGCCGACGTTCACCCCGAACTGACTCGCGAGCGCCATGAGCTGGGAGCCGGAGACCTCGGATCCCTGAGGTCGAAACGAAGAGCTGGTCG
>JAKMDG010000131.1 GCA_022428035.1 Longimicrobiales bacterium | reverse complement strand
GGTTGGGGGTAGGGTTAGATCCTCTATAGTGGTACATTTTTCGGGAGCTGAATGTGAAGCTGCGTAGTTCAATCAAAAATCGATTACAGGGCTCAGAACGGCGCTCGTGAGGTGACGATTCTCCGTTAATCTGTGAGAAGCTCTAGGACGCGTCCAGTGCAGTCTGCAGTGTGTGCGCGCTCTCTCTCTCGCATCTCCTTCGTCCAAGCAGTCCAAGCATGAGCGAGCCGCCGCCACGGTACAAGCAGACATTCGAGTCGTTCGCGGGCTCCTTCCGCTTCGACCCCCTCGAGCACGCGGTCCGCTCGCGCTCGGAGGTCACCCCAACTCTGCCGCCAGCAAGGGCGGCGCAGGTGGCACAGGCGAGGCAGACGGAGCGGCGCGACCTCAGCACGCGAGCGAACGATCAGATCGCGCCGTGGATCCCCGCGAACTACTCGACCCCGCAGGGCGTGCTCGTCGCCCCGGTCACTTTCACTCAGACGACCGCCAATACCGCCAATGTTGAGACGGCCCTGTCCCAGGCGCGCTTCAACACGCCGCCGCCCGAGCTCAGCGCGCCGCCCCCGCCCTCGCCGCGCTCGGCGCATGGCGACATGTCGCTCGACGAGCTCGCGACCTCCGCGTTCGCATCCGACGCGCTCCTCGAGGCCGTGACTGGCCCGACTGAGACGACTCTGGTTCAGATCATGCGCGAGAACGAGGAGATCGAGGTGGAGTGCAAGAAGCGCAAGCTCATGAACGACAAGCTTCAGGAGCAAGTGCAGCGCACCACGGAGATCTACAACGACCACAAGAAGATCTGCGCGACGATGCGCGCCGAGGTCCCAGTGATTCAGACTCAGGCACAGGCGGACCTGCAGAAAGTGCGCGACGTGATCACGGAGTACGACAAGAGCATCAAGGATCTCCTCTTCAAGAAGTGGCGCCTCGACGACACGATGCGTACCGAGGCGCTCCCCTGTGCGCAGGCCGAGGACACGGCGCCCACGCTGAAGCTCGAACACCTCGACCTGCGCCCCTCAAGTGACCAGGCTTTCGACTTTGATCCAATGACTTTCCGCGGCTTCACGAACAACGAGCACCTGCAAACGCCCTCGATGAGCACGAGCAATCCCTTCGAGAGCTTCGACCGCATGCAGGCGATCCGCCGCGTGCTCCACGACTTCAGGACGACCGACAAGGATGACAGGGCGTGCCCTTGGTGCAAGAAGCCGATCGGGAGCATCGTCAACCTCAAGAACCACGTCTTGAGCACGAAGTGCCCCTCGTTTAACAAGCCCACACCTGAGGAGCTAGCGAAGCTTTGAGCGCGCGTACATCGACGCCGCGAGTTGCCAAGGTGCGCGGCCTGTCGAGAGAGGCTGGTGGTTGTTGCTAAGTGTCCAGTCCGAGCGCGTAGCGGGTCGCTTACCGTAGTGAGCGCTCGTAAAGGGTAAGTACAGCGTGGTTTGCGTATTTCCCATTTGGGATTCATTTGTCCGCTGGAAAAAATCATTTTTAACACTCACCCCCGAAGCCCCACGCCCTCTCCACGCCCTCCGACCGCCTGATGCAGACTGCCGCGAAAGAACTCAAGCCCGCCGTGGGTACACGCATGACCAAGGCCGACTGGGACTTCTGGGACAACGAGGTCGTGCACGCCGCCGCCGGGCAGGTCCACCTGATCAACCAGTGGCCAGCAGGTGTGACTCGCTCGAGACGCCATAGACGACATAGGCGACTGACCTGCTGCACTGTGCGCCGCCGCAGAGATGGCGACCTGGTGCTTTGGACCCTACGCGTCGCTCCGCGGATTCGGCAACGGTGGGCCCAACCCGCGGTATCTACTCACGGTCTACTTGCTGCTCAATGGGCTTGGAGCCGAGCATGTCATCCGCTGGTACCTCCATCGCGGGTTCTTGCTCGAGCAGAAGGACTGCAACCACGTGCTCTCGATCTTCACGGCGCTCAAGACCGACCAGTTTGCTCGCCAGGGCAAGACGTACAAGCACTTGCTCGTCGCGAACAACTACAAGGAGATGAGCCAGCCCAAAGCCGGGGATGCCTGGATGGTGCTGCCTATCCCGGAGACGAGCCACGACCTCGGGATCATGCAGAGCATCGGGAACGCGACGATCATGCTCAAGACGCGCTCGCCGCACATCCCGGACGGCATCCCGGACACGCTCGGCGAGGAGCTGCGCATCGAGGCGCAAGCCGAGTTCAACTTCTTCTCTGCACCGACGGAGCGCTCGCGGCTCATGGGCTCGGCCTACGACACGAAGCAGGTCAACGTCTTCAATCACCTCAAGGTGCAGACGGTGCACCACAAGGCGCTCCCGACGCGCGGCATCTCCAAGATCACGACGCGGCGGATCCCCGGGAAGCTCGTTGCCGGACCCTACCCAGCCGCGTACTATGCAGACCTCGAGACGAAAACGAGCCAACCGAACACCTACTACCTCCACGCGAACGCTATGGCCGAGGACGTCGGCTCCTGTGCTATCGAGCACGGCGTCGCACCCATTGACGCCTCGGTCATCTACAAGGCCCCGTGCGTCAACGTGTCCATCAACAACAACTTCCCGATTCTCAACCGCGGCGAGTGGGTCAAGCAGGTAAATAAGCCCAATCTTGCGCCTCTGCACCTCCTTGGCCAAGAGCAGTGAGTGCCATTGCGGCTGTGCGCTCGTGCACGCGGCTCGTCGAG
>JAKMDG010000123.1 GCA_022428035.1 Longimicrobiales bacterium | reverse complement strand
CCTGTGGAGTGGTGCTGAGAAGAGTGGTTTTGCGGCCTGAGCCGCCCTGCGGTGCAGTCCCGAAACAGGCCTTGCAAGGACCAGGCCGAACACTCGAAAAGCCGCATGAAATCAAGTGTTTCCGGGCCTGCAGGTCCGCCTGATCCCAACTGTACACCCCGTTTTCGGGGCCGTCAAGAGAAGAACTGCCGAAAACCCGCATAAATGCTTGCGATTCACGGGATCGCCGCCTAAGCGCAAGCCTCCAAAGCCCTTAGCGGCTCTGGGGGCATTTTTTGAAGAATTCTCTCTGGAGAAGCGGGGACCTTTTTGGTCGCGCGCCTCTCTACTCGATCTCGATTTCGACGTCATGCACGTCAACATCACGGTGCTTCTTCTTCTTGAGCCACTCCATGACGAAATACGCGACCGCCACGGCCACAGCGACCTTCACCACAAGTGCGACGAGGGCAATCAGGATGCCGAGCATGGGGAAGATGAGAGCCGTGCCAACTTTGAACAGCACGAGTCCAGAGACTCCAACGAGCGCGACCTTGCCAAACGACTTCATGGGGGACCTCCACAAATTGCGATCATCCGTCCCCGCCCTACGCGTCCCTGGGGTCGGAGGTTTCTGAGACTACTTATATCGGTAGGTCACTCGACCCTTCGACAGATCGTACGGTGACATCTCCACCTTCACCCGATCCCCTTCGAGCACGCGGATGTAGTTCTGCCGCATCTTGCCCGACAGGTACGCATGCACCTCGTGGTCGTTTTCGAGCAGCACTCGGAACGTTGCGTTCGGGAGTACCTCGGTGACAGTCCCTTCGATCTCGATTGCGTCTTTGCCCACGCTTTTCACCCATTGAAGTCACGGGCCGGCGACGATTTCGTCGAAACCAGGTGGCCCAGCAAGCCGAGAACCTTAACGCGGCCAGGCAGCCGTCGCTACATCCGGAAGCGGTAGCTCAGCTTCAGGAAGAGCCCGTCGGCGGTCGGACGAACGTCCTCGAATCCGAAGGCACGCGCATCGCGCATCTGGCGCGTGTACCCAAAGAAGAACACGGTCCCCGGCGAAGGTTCGTATCCGAGAAGGCCCTCGATGCGGAAGTCGTTGCTTACGCCTCCCGATCGCTCGAAGCAATCGGTATCACCGCAGCTGACGAGTGGCAGGCCCGAGGCCGGGTCCTGGAGCGAGAGCGATTCCTGGCTGCCGTATTCGAAGATGCTGCGCAGGAAGAGGGCTCTCGAGAACTGGTACCTCACCCTTACGCGAGGAATGATTGCCGTCGAATGCTCGACCCCGTCGCTTTTTCGGGTCAGGCGGCTCCAGTTCGCGCCCACCTCGGCAGAGAGCGAGTTGGTCGGGTACAGATTCAGACGTGCCTCACCGGACAAGGAGTTCGCCGGCTCAACCGCGACACGATAGAACCGATCGAAGATCGGTCGCTGGCTGCGCGTGAATCGTACATTCCCACGGATCTTCTGCCACTTGTTCACCCAGATACCAACCGTGGTGCTCGGCAGAAGATCGAACTCCTCTTGATCAGGCCGGAAGGGCTGCGTGCTGCCGCCTGACCCCTGAACGAACAGGCCCTCGTATTGCTCAGGCTGGTATTGGAAGCGGGAGAGCTGGTAGTTCCCCCAGATCGTGATGTTGTTCTTGAAGCCGAAGCGACTGCTGAGCTGGACCTCACCTTCCTCGAAACCCTGACCGCCCCAAAAGCGGTCGTGGTCCCAGAACGCCTTCGCCTCGACAGACGGGGCGATCGACTCGAGCAGGGCACCCCGTCGTCCAAACCACGTGTAGGAGGCACGGGAGTTGGCCTGAGCCGTGCCGAGTCGCTGGAAGAAACCACTGCCCGGATTGAAGGCCCCCTGCGTATCCTCGAACTCCGCGCTGTACTGGAACGTTCGACCCGCCCGCTCGAGACGCAGGGAGCCCATCGTCCCGTCACGACGCTCTGAAAATGACGCTTCGTTCGTGAAGCTCCGGGCACCCATCACTGTGACGGTATACCGGCCACCGAGCTGGATCCGAGCATCGGCGCCGGCAACCCGGTTGAACTCAGAGGCGTTCGCTGTCCGGTCGGTGTAGACCGCACCGATCGTCGACGACGCGCCGACGTCAGCCCGAGCCCGCAGCAGGTTCACGTAGACGTTGCCTGCATCGGACGAGAAAGTCTCGTCGACGGCCCCGAGGTACCCGACATTCAGCCCACCGACCTTTCCGGTCAGCTTACCCCCGGCGATGGGGTTCTGGATGGTACGGGTGTACACGAGCTGCTTCGGCATACCGAAGATCTCGGTGCCCTCCAGGAAGAAGGGCCGAGCCTCGGCGAAGAAGAGCGCGAACCGCTCGTTGACCTGCACCTGCCCGGCGTCCGCCTCGACCTGACTGAAGTCAGGATTAAATGTGCCATCGAGAGTCAGGTTCGACGTGATCCCGTACGTCGCGTTGAATCCGAATTCACCGGTCGGGTTCGAGTGGACGAAGTTGTCGCTGTCGTCGAGAGCCCCGTTGCGCGCCCCCGTCACGAACGGGTTCACCTCCATGAAAAGGCCCATATCCAGACCCCTGAGCCCATTCAGTTTTCCAGCCTGCGTCAGGCGGTTCGCGACCGATGCAGTGATCGGGGCCCAGGAGCTCTCAAAACCCGTCCGCTGGATCTTCCGCTCCACCTGGAGGCCCCACGACTGCTCCTCCAGCTCGGGAAAGCGCAGACTCTTGAAGGGGATCCGAATCTCCGCCTGGTACCCCCACTCCGTCATCTCGGCGTCCGAATCCCAGAGAAAATCAGGGCTATCGTCGATCGGCGAAAACATGCCTCGTCCACGACGACCGGTACCGCCTCCGGTTTCATTCCAGAGGCCGTCGTGCTGCACGCCAAAGGGGTTGATCGTGAAGACATATCCGCGTCTCTGGTCGTCGAACGTGTCGAGGATGAAGCGGACGTAGTCGTCGGTATACGCAAAGCCATCACGCTCGGTCAGCGTCGCCCGGATCCCCGACGGATCTTCGTCAAACGCCTTCACGGCGAAATAGATCGCGTCGTCATCAACCAGGACGAGCACTTCCGTGCGCTGCGTCGCCTCGGACCCTTCGATCGGGCGGAACTGCGTGAAGCCTTCCAGGAGCGCTGCCTGACCCCAGGCTGCGTCGTCGAGACGGCCATCGACGTCGATCTCGGCCGACGCGACCGAGGGCGTCTCGATTTCAACCTCTGCCCGGGTCCCATCGTAGCGCACGACCTCGACGAGTCGCTCCCCGAGCTCCACGACACCGGGCGCCGGCGGGCGAAGCTCTGCTTCTGCGGAGCCGACTACGGCGGCGCCCGCGACGGCGAGCTGGAAAAGTGCTGGAATCATCGAGAACTCGGGAGCGTCGGAACGAACGGCCGCGAGTGGCCGCTCGAGCGGGAAAGGAGTGCATATCTTTGGAGCGTTATGTAAGACACGCGGTTGCCATCCGCTGCTGAGGGTATTGTCCGGTGATGACAACGGATCGGTTCACAGATGACGAAACCCGCGCGCTCGCCTCGTCGTTCCGCACGGGTCGCCTGCTGACGTGTCCGCGGTGTGAGAGCACTCTGGATCGCCGTTCGGTCCCACCTCGTCGCGACGTTTCGTATGTCCGGGATCGGATGTGGGTGACCTGTGCCGGGTGTCATCGCTCTGCCGTTCTGGATCGGAGGCAACCCGAATGACCCGGATCGTGTTCGTCGGCAGCCGCCCGGTTCTCGAGGCAGGAAACTCGAGCCTCCAGCTCCCCTCCGCCGGACGACTCGAAGAGGCACTCGGACCGGTCCGCCTCGCCGCCTCCCGCATGAACGTCGAGGTCCGTGGCGCCGACGGCGCTCTCGTTGATGTCCATGTACTGGGAGACGACGACATCGATGTCGTCGAATCCTCCGGACTCAAGGCGCTCCCCCTGCGGGCTGCGTGGCGAGACCTCGGGGCAGTCGATTTCCGTATGGTCGGCACGGCCCGCCAGAAGGCCGACTGGATACTCACACACCGCTTCTGTTCTCGATGCGCGGCCCCTACCGCACTGGACCCGGAGACCGAGGGCCTTCGCTGCAGCGCGTGCAGCCAAGTCCATTATCCGCGGGTGGCGCCGGCCGTGATCGTGCTTGTACAGCGAGGCCGCGAGGCACTGCTCGGGCGTTCGCCGCGTTTCCCCGAGGGTGTCTACTCCACCCTCGCAGGATTCGTCGAACCGGGAGAGACACTCGAGGAGTGTGTTCACCGCGAAATCGAGGAAGAGGCGGGAGTGCGTGTGCACAACCTCCGCTACTTCGGCAGCCAGCCCCATCCATTCCCGCACTCCCTCATGGTCGGCTTCATTGCGGACTGGCTGCAGGGAGATCTGTGCATCGATCCGACGGAACTCACAGACGCTCAATGGTTCGATGTGGACGACCTCCCGCTCCGTCCCCACCCCAGATCGATCGCCTTCCGCCTGATCGCGGACTTTGAGCAACGCGTGCGGGGCTGACCCCGGTCTCGTTGACGGGCCCCGAGGCGCCCCCGAGGTTGGTGCGTTCCGCCACGCCTCGAACAGCCCTGCCATGCGCTTCCCGACTACGCTGGTCGTAACCGCCGCCCTCCTGGCTCCATCGGCAGCAACCGCCCAGCTCGAGAGCACGCTACCAAAGACAACGACGCTACCTGCGTCGGCACGTGCCATGGCGCTCGGGGACTCGTACGCGATGACGTCCGGTCACGCGGACGCGCTGTTTTACCATCCTGCCCGGCTCACGAGTGCCCGAGGCTTCGGTGGGAGCTTGCAGCGCTGGGGTGCGGCATCCTCAGCGGCCGCGTTCTCCGCCGCATTCGACTTTCTCGGCGGCACTTGGGGAATCGGGCTGCGCTCCCTGCAATTCAGCGTGCCAGATGGTGGTGCGTTTCTCGCTCCAACCGGGCAGGACCACCTCTTCGCCCCGGGTGGGGACCCGGTATCAGAGAGAACCGCCACCATCGGATACGGGCGCGAGCTATTTGCGGGCGTATCATTGGGCGTTGCCGTCGACCTGCTGGACACTCGCGTCCAGTCCTCGCTGAACAACGTGATGCTCTTCGACGCAGGCCTCGCGACCGACCTGGGGCCGATCGGTGTAGGGCTCACGGCCCACGATATTGGGGGCAAGCCGTGGAGCGGCTATGGCTCCCGGCCCTCACGGATCGTGCTGGGCGCCGGCACATACGGGCGACAGGTAGGCATCTTCGACCTGGGGTTCGCAGCCAATGCCGGACTCGACGCAGCTGACGCTCTCACGTACGGCGGCGGAATCGAGGTCGGATACTATCCGATCCAGGGGCGCACCTTCGTCGCACGAATCGGTTTCCAGGACCTACCCGATGGCAGCGAAGCGTCACCCCTCACGACCGGCTTCGCCTTCTGGGCGGACAACCTGTCGATCGAGTGGGCGTTCCGTCCGGTCAGCGGCGGCGAGGAGGGTGGAACGCACCGTTTCGGGTTGGGCTGGCGCTGAGTTCATGAATTGGGACGCGATCGGGGCTGCAGCGGAGGTGCTGGCTGCAGGAGGAGTGATCATCTCACTCATCTACCTCGGCACCCAGGTCAAAAACAGTGCCCGGTCGGCCCGCCACACTGCAGCCCAGTCCATTTTCACCAAGATCAACACCCTCCATGAAGCTCTAGCCTGCAACCCCAGCACAGCCAACGTGTGGGCTCGAGGATCGACAGGGCTCGCCAGCCTGCCGGACCCGGCGGATCGTGTCCAGTTCTCCGCGCTCATGATGGCTCACATCCGCCTGTACGAAGAGCTGTACTACTGCCGCGAGCAGGGTGACGTCGACGACTGGGCGTGGGCCAGCGTGACGGCTCAGCTGAACGACGTAGCTGCGACGAGAGGATTCGGAGAGTGGTGGGCGGCTCGGAAACATTGGTGCTCTCCCGAGTTCGCCGCGTTCGTGGGCCGGTCCCTGCCGGAGGCCCCCCGAAACGTCATCGACGACTTTTCCGTGACGGTCGGGGAAGACTACAAAGACTGAATCGGGCCGCTACATACGCCAGCACCCGTCACAGTCAGAGCCCTCAGGCGCCCCCTGCCGCCAGCCAGCGGGCACACGCCTCGCCAAGCTCTGCGACAGCCCTCTTCTCGTAATCGCTGGATTGCGCCTCGCTGAGTCGATCGTGCCAACGGCCATCGACGCCCCGATGTATGAAGACCTCGGGCCCCGCGTCCCAGAAGGCGCCACCTAACGGCACACTCTTGTGCGCGTTGAGCTTCATCCAGTCGAAGGAGCAGTGCTCCACGATCCCGGACCAGCGGGACTCGTCCACAGGGATATCCAGAAAGTCGGAGATGCGCCGTATCTGCCCAGGAAGGTCCCGCTTGAGTTCAGCGAAATGCACGAAAAGCAGGTTCGGGAGGTCACGGATCTCCCACCAGCTGCGCACGTTTTCCCAGAACGACCAGAAGGGGAAGCCGTCTTCCTCGAACCAGCGGGTCCAATACTCCAGGATGTCCTCTGGTGGCGGATCGATCGGGGGACCGACTCGCCCGGGGGTATCGTTCAGGGCCTCGTACCAGAGCGCATTGGCGTTGCGGTGGTGGTTGTAGAGACTCCAGACAATGTCCCGACCGTCTCGACCGATGTACACGTATTTCGCCTTCGGTGAGTAGACGAGGGCATCGACCGGAAGGTGAGTTTTCACGAAACGCCTGTGGGTCTGAGCCTCCACATCGGTCAGCTTCACCTCCTTCGGCGGGACACGCAGATCCATCCAGGGCGACATCCCGGCCACCTCGAGGTCAGGGTCCCCGGAAAAGAGCAGCTGCGCGATAATCTGTTGCATCCACGTGGTACCGGACTTCGCATACGTTGCGATCACGATATCGTCGTCACGGAACTGGAAGTCGTTCCAGATCGTCGAATCGAAGTGATGACTGTGCAGCTCTCTGGTCTTGGTCGGCCAGTTGATCGCCTCGTTCAACGCTCTTCTCTCTTCAGGAACCGGACGGTCCATCGGCCCGGGCACCGAGAAACGCCGGATCGAGTGTGCTGAACCCGATCTGATCGATCGACACTTCCCCGCCATGCACCTGATCGAAGACGAAGGCGACCGAGGTCAGGCGTCGCAGATCAACAGCCGGATTGTCCGTGGTGAAATCACCGAGGGGAACGGAGAACGTTTGGAGCACGAGTTCCCAGTGCGTTTGAAATCGCTGCGCTTCGATGTCGGCTCGTCGCAGCACGTAGGTATCGAGCGGTCGACGAATCGCTCCGTAATCGCTCAGCGTCACCCGCGCTGAATTCCCCGATACATCGGTGACCTCGATACTCAAATCGATCGGAGGATCTTCCTGCTCTTCGTCTTCGCCCGACGGACGTTGGGGCTCGTCTTCATTCGATTCCGCTTCTTCGTCGGCTGAGGCGGGTTCCTTGCGCGGACCAGGGACGCGCGGCGTCGGTCCGAGCATGAAGTCGAGCGTCGTGCTCGACGACAGAGCCCAATTCGAGGCGAGATAGGTCGGCAGTTCGACCTGGTACCGCGCGGCCGGCCCATGCCGGGCCGTGTCAGCCCCTGCAATCCGATTATTCCACGCGATCGTGACCGCCTGGTTCTCCTGAGAGGCAGACGTATTCGATCGGTTGCTCGAGCGGAGCTGCAGCATCTCCTCCTTCCACGTCGAGAGCGAGTCGCCGCGAAGAACAACCCCGGCCTCGGTTCCGGACGTGACGTCGATGTCCTCCTCGAACGTGGCGAGGGGCCGGAAACCGCTCGTCTCGAAACGCGTGATATACATGGTCTCGGGAAGCCACTGACCAATCACGCGATGGTCACGAAAGATCGGGAGATACCGCTTGTCTCCCTTCGTCACGACGTCGAGGAATGCCGAGACGTAGACCTCCCCGAACCGCCGCTGATCCTCCTCTGGAATCAGACCCCGCAGGTCGAGGGACCGAGCCGATCGAGGACCGCCGTCGAACGAACCCCAGACAGAGTTCCACTGACCGTGGTTGGCCCGGTAGACGTACACCGCCGACTTGAAGTTGAACGCGTCCGGATCAGTGAACTGAAGGCGATCGTAGATGCGCAGCCCGTGGAAGCTCGTCACGTCACCATCGTGCGATCCGTGGAACGTGAGGTAGCTGACGTCCTCGACGACAACCTTTCGGCCCGTCGGGAGGTACTGTCCGTCCACCGGCGCGATCGAGATGATCCCCTTGATTGAGAGATCGAAATCAAAGACCAGGGATGCGTCGTCGGGATAGTGCGACAGGCGGTTGAAGGCAGCCGCATTGGCGACCGCTTCGCCACCTCGGGAGTGACCGATCAGGACGATGTTGTCCATGTCGACCTTCCCCTCGAACGGGTTACCGCTCTCGCCGTTGAACTCCTCGAAAAGCTTCGCATGGCGGAGCAGGAACCAGCCGCGCGCATCGTTTTCTCCGCGGATCCCGCCGTTGATGAAGTTTTCGTCGACGCTGGCGAGAATGTATCCGCGGCTCGCCATCAATTCACCGAGATAGTCGTAACCCGGGTCCGAGAAGTCGCGCATGTTGTGGTTCCCGTGCACGACCAGAACCAGCGGGAAGGGGCCGTCACCGTCCGGATACCAGACACGCGCGTTGAGCGGCATCTCTTCAGGCGTGAAGCCCCAGTATTCGTTGCGTTCCTTCGCCGAGTTCCCCAGGGCGACCATCTTCGATACGTCCACCGTCGACGTCGTGATCGTCACGGAGTCCCGGTATTCCGGCCGATTCTTGTCCGTTCCGGATCCGTAGAAGAGCGTGAGTACGCCGTACGACCCGGGCTGACCAGGGTCCGGTGCGTCCAGCGTCTGCATGGACAGCACGACGTCGGCATCGCTGGGGGTGAGCTGAAGGGCCGGCGTGCATGCGGCTGCGGCCAGGGCAATTAATGCGAAAACTGATCTGGTCTGATTCATGTGTGCCAAGCTAAGGGTCGCGCTGCGACGGCGCCCGCCGCCTCAGGTCGTGATCGAATCCGGTGATGACGCCGAGTTCACGCGTGGCGTCTCCGGGGGCCGAGATGAGTGCCGCGAGACGCCCGTCCCGACCGATCGTGTGAGTCCACCCGAGAGTTCGCAGGAAGGAGCCTTCGGCGATGAGACGCGGACGGCCCGACTGGAACGCGGCAGGCCCACCGCGACCGTCGACGGTCGCTTCGTAGAAACGGCGGCCGTCGCGATACAGCAGACGACTGCCGTCAGCGGTCCAGAGTGGCTGCTGGCCCCGGTCCGTGACGGTGTACGTCGCACCGGTGGGCGGCATCGGGGACACCAGCACACCGCCGTTGGTGCCACCCCATGCGAGCCACTGGCCATCGGGAGAGTAGCTGGCGGCAAAGCCCTGGCCGGGAATCGGAGTGTGCGTGTCCGAATCGCGAAGAGAACGATAGAACAGTTCCCCGGTGCGGAAGTCTGAATAGGCCACGTCCTGCCCGTCGGGAGACGTGACCATGTACGAACCCATGGGACCGGTCACCGTCTCCCACGAGGCCGTGGCGAAACGATACAGACGAGCTTCCAGGAATCGGTTGGCCGCAGGATGAAAGATGCCCACCAGCATCTCTTGCCCGCCCGCGCCCCACGCCGCAGGGAAGACCTTGACATCGCCCTCGAACGGCAGGCGCTGCGTGACCCCCGTCTCCAGGTCGAGCATGACAATCTGCCATCCTCCGACGGGCATTCTCTGCTGCACGGCGAGGCGTCGACCGTCTGGTGACATTCTCAGCTGGGTATACTGGCCGCGTGGCAGCGGGAGCGTATCGAGCACCCATCCCGGCCGACGAATGCGATGTGACCGAAGAGCTGACTCCGCCCGGGGATGTAGACCAGCGTACCGTCCGGACCGATGTCGTACTGGGCGAACCCGAAGCCCTCTTCGATGCGAAGACCGCTCACCATCGGGACGGGTCCGCCGCGTGTCTCCAGCGCCTCCCCGTCAAACGGCAGCGCCATCAACTGGCCGTCCTCACCGCCGAAGACGACGTGACCACTGGTGACGAACTTCGGGCTCGCCCCGATCAGGAGATCCCCGAGTCGGACCGAGTCCAGAGGGATGACTCCACGGCGAGTCACCGCCCGCAGGATCGTGTCGGCGAGGGTAAGCACACCGAACTGACCGGATCCCATGTGTCCGAGAACGGCTTTCCCGCCAGGCAATACGTCGGGAGACGCGAACTGTGCGGGGAGCACAAAGCTTTCTCCCTCGCCTCCAGCGGCAGGAATGCGACGCATCTCGAAGCCATCCTGCTGGAAGAGCATGATCTCGTCGGGCTCCGGCCATGCCGCCCCGCTGGGCCGATCGACGGTCGTGAGCGTGACTGGGCTCCCTCCCGCCACCGGGATCTTCCGGAGCTCGTTGCCCACGAAGAAGCCGATCCAATCGCCGTCCGGTGAAAAGAACGGATGGTAGGCACCCTCAGTGCCCGGAAGCACACTCGCCGTGTCCCGATCCAGTGGGCGGATAGCCAGCGCGGTCGTGGCACCCGAGGGCGCGACGTAGACCAGCTGGTCCCCGTCGGGATCCAGCGCCACGGCCGGCTGCCAGAAGCCAAGTGGACCTGGCCCGGTCAACGCTACCGGAGTCTCACCGGGGAGCAGGAGGTCGAAGTGTCGGACCGCGTCATCTGGCTCGGTGTCTCCTGAGCCACCGATCAACCCCCCGATCAAGACGCCTGCCACGAGCGCGCTGACACCCATCGCCGCGAGGCGCAGGCCACCCGCCCGCGTCGAGGTCGTGCGTAGTGAGGAGGCGATACGCTGCGACGTGCGAGCGGTGGGGCCGACCAGCGCTTCTGCGAACTCTCCTGCACTCTGGAACCGGTCGGCGGGCAGCTTCTCGAGCGCGGTCGCCACCGCTGCATCCAGGTATTCCGGAACGGTCGGACGTGTGTTGCGGACCGGTGCAGGCTCCGTGGTCATGACGGCCGTCAGGACCGAGTGCGCTGTCCGGCCGATGAACGGAGGCTCTCCGGTCAGCATCTCGTAGACGGCACAACCGAGCGAGTAGGTGTCGGTCCGCCCGTCGACCACACCGTCACCCGCGGCTTGCTCCGGGCTCATGTAGTGCGGCGTTCCCAGCGACAACCCTGTCGAGGTGAGCCGCTGTCCGGCCGCCTCCGAAACGGCGAGCGCGATGCCGAAGTCGGCGACCATCGCGTGGTTGTCGTGTAGCAGGATGTTCTCGGGCTTGATGTCCCGATGCACTACACCTTGTCTGTGGGCGTAATCCAACGCTGCCGCCACCTCCGCGGCGATGCGAACCGCGTCACCTACGGGCAGCTGTCGTTCACGATCGAGTCGAGCCCGCAGCGACTCCCCTTCCATGAAGGGCATCACGTAGAAGAGCTGGCCCTCGATGGCGCCCGAGTCGATCAGACCGAGGATATGGGGGTGGTGCAGGTTCGCCGTGACCTCGATCTCCTTGAGGAAACGCTCCGGCCCGATGACAGCGCCGAGTTCAGGCCGTAGAACCTTGATCGCGACCGTGCGATGATGCCGGAGGTCTTCGGCCTCATAGACCGTCGCCATCCCTCCCTCCCCAACCGATCGGCCGATTCGATATCGATCAGCCAACCCCTCGATGAGCTTCGATTCGGGCGACGGCATCGGCTTGGGCTGCGGCTTTCTCGGGGATGCATCAGGGAGGCGAGCGGAAAGTCCGCGAGGCCCGGTGGGGGCGCAACCCCGCACATCTCCTCGTATTGCCGCCTCTCACGCTCCCGAGAGGGTGGCCATCCGAGGCGTGGCGCGTGAGTTTTTTTCCCGAACAGCGCGCCCCGAGTCCGACCACAGCGCGAGACGCTCACACCCCTGGAGAACGTATGGCCAACCCCACGGTCACGATCGAGACGAACCACGGCACGATCACTGCCGAGATGTACATGGACGAAGCCCCCAAGACTGCGGGCAACTTCATCGACCTCGCGAAGAAGGGGTACTACGACGACCTCATCTTCCACCGGGTCATCGACGGCTTCATGATCCAGGGTGGATGCCCTGACGGTACGGGCCGTGGTGGACCGGGATATACCATTCCCGACGAGTTCGCTCCGGGGCTGGCACATACCGAGAAAGGCATGTTTTCGATGGCGAACGCGGGCCCGAACACGGGTGGATCGCAGTTCTTCATCACGCTCGCGGCCACACCGTGGCTCGATGGTAAACACGCGATCTTCGGGCACGTCACTGGAGGTCTCGATGTAGTCGAGAAAATCGGAAAGATCGAGACCGGGTTCGGGGATCAGCCGAGCGAGCCCGTTGTCATGGTGAAGGTGACGGTCTCAGAAGACGAGTAGCCACCCGGCGCTCTGTCGCCACGACGAAACGGGGGCCGGACGCACTGCGTTCGGCCCCTTCGTGCATCAGTCCTCCGACATCACGGCCCGGCCTACGATGACCGTGATGTTGTCTGTCCCGCCGGCATCGAGCGCGTCCTGAAGAAGATCCTCACATGCCTGGCGTGCAGAGGTCATCGAGGAAAGGCGTTCCCTGATACGCTCGTCAGAGACGTGACGCGTAAGCCCGTCGGTACAGATCATGTGAACATGCCCCCAGCCGCTCGGAATCCTCTGCACCACCGGTTCAGACTGTTCTCCACCGACCGTGCTCGCCAGCAGGTTGGCGACCGTAAGGTGCTTGGCCTCCTCTTCACTCATCACGCCCGCATCAACAATGCTCTGGCCATAGGTCTGGTCCCGCGTGACCTGAAGCAACGTGTCGTCCCGAAGGACATAGTGACGGCTGTCCCCGACCTGCACGATGAAGATCTCCGGCCAGACGTACACGAGGAGCGTGAGGGTGGTCGCCATACCGGCTCGACTCGGGTCGGCCTCACCAGCCTCGAGGAGATGAGCGTGTACTCGTAGAGCAGAGGCATGGAGCGCTCCGGCGAAGGCGTCGCCGTCTGTCGAGTCCGCGGTGTGGTAGGCGCCGATGCTATCCGCGACATAACGGGCCACCGTCGCGATCGCCTTTCTGCTGGCTTCTTCACCGGCCTGCCCTCCACCCACACCGTCCGCCACCATGGCGATGAACGCCATACGGTCATCCCCCACCCCCGACAATTCCGACTCGGGCAGGCTTGTGAGATGGACCTCGATGCGCTTCTGCAGCTCGCACAGCAGGAAGTGATCCTGGTTCTCAGTGCGTACGGCCCCGACATGAGTCAGGCCATAAACATCGATCTCGTCAGCGCGTGGCTTGCGGCTCGAGTCGAATGAGCCGGGATCAGGAGCAGGGTCGTTCATGGATCCAGGCGATCGCGGCCGCCAGGGCCGGATCGGTAGCAGGGTCACCCGTCGGTTCACCGCCGACGACCACGTCGGGAGTCAGTTGGCCCCCGTGCACGATGCCGTCGCGATCGACCATCGTCGCAACCGTGAGGAAAATCACCGACCCATCCGAGAGGGGGAACGCCGCGTTCCCCGTCGACACACCCCAGGTTGCTGCACCGAACGACCGCGCTCGCTCATGGCCGCGAAAGGCCACGACGACGGCTTCCCCCGCGCTCGCCGTCCCTGCATCCGTCAACAAAGCCACCGCTGGTCGACCCTGAATGATCCAGGGG
>JAKMDG010000109.1 GCA_022428035.1 Longimicrobiales bacterium | reverse complement strand
CCAGGCGGGGTGGGGTCTCTTCGTATCAGGACCCGTTGGTACGAAGCCAATTCCTCAGATCACCAACGTCGAACCGCCCATTGTCATTCCCGACTTCGTCCAGGTACTCGCGTTCACCATCCGTAAGCGGATCGTCTGTCGGGTCCAGGAAGCCCTCGATCAGGTCGGGTGAGGCGACGACCCAGTCGCCCGTGGCGTTGATCGTCACCATCACGCTTGGTGAAGTGCTGCCCAGACGGTCGCGCACGGCCACTGCGTACGAGTTCTCGCCGGCCTCTCGGAGCGAACCGAGCAGGAAAAGCTCGTCGCCGACGTTCTGGAACGAGAATCCTTCCGGCAGCGTGCCAACCCCCGTGTACGGGCCGTGTCCTCCAGCGACTCGCACGGGCACAGTGAAACTGCGGATCTGCATGACCTCGGTAGCTTCGGTCGGCTCGATCAGCTGTGGAGTCTGCCCGGTTGAGATCACGAGACGGGCGACATCGCCGTCGACGGAGACCTCATGGACCATGACAGGTGGCCAACTCCCGTCCCTGAGACGAAGCGCCGGGTTTGTCTCTGCATTCAGCCTCCCGACCAGCCCGTCGACGCCCCAGGCATCGCCAGCTTCCCCACGGTTTCCGCCCTCGGGCGTGATCTTGAGCAGACCACGGTTTCCGTCCTGCTCGAGCATGGTCAGGAAGTAGGGGTCGTCGGACGCTGGGTCCGGGCGGCGGCTCGCGTTCGAGTCCTGCTTGTAGAGCAGCACGCCGGTGGCGGGCAGGCCGCGATCGAACCCGATCTGGGCGCGTAGTTCGGCAAAGAGAAACTCCGTCGCTCCCGCATCGAGCGGAATCCGGAGCACATCTCCGTCGATCTGGGCAGGGTCGAGGAAGATTTCTTCGTTCCAGACCTCGCCGAGTTCGAGGTAGTCGATCCAGCCCAGCGTTCCTTTCGACTGTCCGATCATGTGGGCGGGGCCGTACGGGTCGCGGCTCGATTCTACAGGGCCGCAACCCCAGGAACCGGCCGCCATGAGCGCCCAACACCCTAGCACCCATCGACGCCCTTCCGGCCCGAGGTCTCGGTCGACCCAGTGATAGTAGTCGGGCAGACCGAGCGCGTGACCAAATTCATGTGCGATCACGCTCGCGTCCTGGACGACGTTCCCTGAGCAGTCCGAGGCGCTCTGGGTGATGTAGTCCTGCACGAGGATCGGATTGCCTCCGATTCCGATGTCGTCGGTAGTAAACGGAGCACCCGTCTGAGCCTGGATCGTCCAGCGGTGTGGCCAGATGGCCGGCCCTCCGCACGAGGCCGAGACTTCCAGGAACTCGACGGTGATGACATCGACAAAACCGTCATCGTCACCACTGTTGGGAATACCGTCCGGGCCGTCGTTGTCGTACTGCCGAAAGTCGGTTTCGCCATCGACCTGGCCGAGCATGTCGACGATCCATTCGCCGACTCGTGCGTCCTGCCCCAGCGCGAAGTTCGATCCAACAACCTCGCTCATGGTGAGACCCGTACGGACCCAGCCAATGACGTTTCCGGTCACCGTCAGGGCGCCTCTCGACATCTCCAGGTATGACTCCGTCACCGTACCTCGCTCCGAGGGACCTTCGAAGAGCGACTCCCGCACCATGTCGCTGCTGATGCGTGGCTCTGCCTCCGAATCCACGAAGAGTCCCAGGACGACAGGGAGTTGAACCTCACCGAAGGCCGACGTCAGGTCGGGGCTTGAGCGCCGGAAGAGTGCGCGCTCGAACTCATATGCGGTCGGGTCTTCCTGAAGGCGCTGGTAGTATGCTGCCGGCAGCTCGATTCCTCTTTCCTGTGCCGTAGCCGCGATGTCTTGTGCACGAGCGGGTACGATGCTGAGAAGCAGGCCGAGGGGCACGATCATGGCTGCTCTCATCGCCTGGGTCCTCATCGGATCAGCTCGAGGTCATACGCTGTCACGTCGGATCGAAGCTCGTCATCTGGCCCGGCAACCTCGACGACGACCACGTCGGGCTTACGGGTCATGTCGGTCAGCGCCACCCGAAATTCGAGCAGGCCTCCGTCCTGATTGACGAGGACGATTCGAGCGCCGTCGTCATTGATCCGAGGAAAGACCTGAGTCGGCGCAATCGCAGAAACCGATTCGATGCCCTCTCCAAACAGGGCTACAACAGCCGCGCCCTCGTCTCCGTTGGGGCTCACCAGCGTTGCCGTGAGCGTGCCTGGGCCGGGTGAGGGTGGGTCTTCACCACACGCCGCGAATGATACGATGGCCGTGATCGCCGCCAGGCGAGTCGCAGATGAAATACGTCGGGTCATGTCGTTTCCAGAGGACTTTGGCGGTGAGGGTGGCGATCCCGAGTGTTACGACACAGGGCGCTCGGTGGGTTGCATCTTTACGGCCCACATGCCGGAGTTGATGTCGGCGAAGAAGATGTTGCCCTTCCAGGGCATCACGCCCCACGCCGCGGCGGAATTCGGTATGTAACCGAGTGGATCGAAGGCCTTGAAGACCGAGAGCTCCCGACCCTGAGTATACAGGTTTCCCATGAGATCTCCGGAAATATCGACCATTCGCACTCCACCTTCGTAATACGCCTGATAGAGCACGTCGTTTTCGACCCACATGTTGTGGGTTCCGTATTCACTGACCTCATACCGGGCGAGCTGCACGGGGTTCACGGGGTCGGTGAAATCCACGATCTGCGTGTAGCCGGAGGTCGCCCTGGGGTAACCACCCTGCCCCGTCTCGGGGTCGTACTGCTGACGGTGATCTGGTCCCGTCCCCGCCCACGCGAGGCCGTTGCGCTGAACACGCTCGTCTCCGACGATGAGCAGGAGGCGACCCGTAGACTCCTGGAAGTACGGGAACACCGCATGCGTGGAGCCCGTGGGGAGCGGGAAGGACGTGACAAATACGGGTTTCTCGATCGAACCACCCCAGCGGCCGTTCCCCACATCGACAACGACGACGCCGGTTTCCCACTCAGCCGAGTAGGCCAGACCGTTATGAACCCAAACGTCGTGCACACGTGAGTTGGGGTGGTTGTACTCACTGACATAGCGCGGATTGTCCAGGTCGCGCACGTCGATGATCACGTACTTATCGCCACCGGCGAGGGCGAAAAGGTAGTCCTCCGTAGCGTACATGTTGTGTACGCCACCCGTCACGCCATTGCCCTCGAAGGTCGAAGCGACGCGCGGATGCGCAGGGTCAGCCAGATCGAGAATGACCACGCCGTTCCTGCGGTCCGATGCTCCCTCTCGGGAGATCGCGCCATATCTGCCGTCTGGTGAAGCCTTCACGTCATTGGTGGTACGAGCGTCCACCTGAATGGAGTCCGTCTTGATGATGTTGGACGGGTCAGTGATGTCCCACACCATGCTGATGCCGTCACCGAACTTGGATCCGGTCAGTGCATAGTCGCGTCCGTCGACGCCCTCCCAGATCCAGAGGTCGGTCGTGAAGACGCGTGACTCACGGCCCTGGCCAACCACATCCAGCGTCCGGACCGCATCACGCGAGACCACCCGGAACGAAAACTCTGTACGCGTAGCCCCGGTGGATGCGATTGCTGTGTACACGCCCGGTACGTCGGCGACCATCCGACCGTCTTCGATCTGCGCCGGACCGGCAGGAGCGCGGATGGAATCGTCTGGCTGATAGAGGTAGCTCCACGACACGGGCGCATCATCAATGCGGCGACCCTGTGCGTCGAAGGCTGCTACGTCCAGACTCTGAACGTCGCCCGTGCGCAGCTGGAGCTGACCACCACTCAGTTCGAGCCGGGTCACGGTGCTCGCCTCCACGCGATGCATCATGGTCCCCGACACACCCTGGACCGACGCGGTGATCGTGACGGAGCCAGAGCCGACGCCCCGAACGATTCCGAAGGGGTCTACGGTGGCGACGCTTTCATTGGATGACGACCACGATACCTCCGGATAAGGCCGCTCGGACCCATCGACGTGTTCGGCTGCGACTCGGTGTTGAAGGCGGCCGCCCTCGAACAGGCGTCCCTCCGAGCTCGTCACTGTGACACGATCGATCGCCGGCCAGCCGACTGTGACCGGGATGCGGAGCTGGATCGGCGAGCTTCCGTCCAGGGGAACGCTGGCGACGAAGATCTCGTACTCGCCCGCGGCGAGCCCTGTGACCTGGCCACTGGTGACCCGAAGGCCCTCGCGTGGCGCACCGACGCGAAGAGGCGCGTCCACCAGCTCTCCGTCAGGCCCGATCGCCTGGATCGTGAGCGATGTGGACTGGCCGGCTATGACGTCCACGCGCTCTGGCTCGGAGATGATCCGGGTGACGGTCTGAGCTGAAAGTGGTTGCCCCATGACGGCAACGACGACGATGGCGAGCACACGTTTCATTAGTCCTCCACAGCAGTGTCCAGGAGCCCACGTCCAGAGAGGTGGACGCCGAGCGATTGTGTTAACCGAGAACGATTTCTGTCGCAATCCATGGGTCGGGTCTGTCGGAGCGACCGGTATGACGGCCGGAAGAGCTCCGGCACGGCAGATCACTGGTTCCACCCTGGGTTGAGGCTTCTTCGCTGGGGTGAGGGAAGGTGCCCAACAGCCACGCGCAATGGGGTTTTTTCAGCGTTCAACTCTGGTTGACCACGACGAATGACCTGTCTAGCTTTCGCCCACTGAAACAAAGAATCATTCTTGATAAGCGGTGCCCCAGGGCACCGCTTCACTTGTCTGAGGGCACCGATGAGCGACGCACCCATTCTCAAGATCGAGGGACTCGAAGCGAAGGTCGCTGAGGGAGAACTCTCGATTCTCAAGGGTCTGGATCTACAGATCGGCAACGGCGAGATCCACGCCATCATGGGTCCGAATGGATCGGGCAAAAGCACGCTTGCCAAGGTGCTGGCCGGGCACCCGGGCTACGAAGCGACTTCCGGCGCGGTATCGTTCCGCGGTGAGGACCTTCTCGACCTCGAAGCTGATGAGCGCTCCCAGGCTGGTGTCTTCCTCGCGTTCCAGTATCCCGTCGAAATCCCGGGTGTTTCGATCGCGAATTTTCTTCGGACTGCGGTTCAGGCCCATATGCCTGAGGGTGAGGAACTGGACATCTTCGACTTCTCGGACATGC
>JAKMDG010000242.1 GCA_022428035.1 Longimicrobiales bacterium | reverse complement strand
GAAGTCTTCGTACGACACGGGTGCGCCGTCGTCGACGTGTACTCGGACGACCTTGTAGCCAGTCCGTTCCGAGCGGTTCCACGAGCCATGCAGGGCCACGAACAGATCTCCTCGATATGCCTCCGGGAACGCATCGGCTGTATAGAACACCATGCCCAGAGGCGCCGAATGCGCGTGGATTCCGAGCGCCGGTGGCACGGTTGCCTGGCAGAAGTTCGCGCGGTCACGATACTCCGGATTCGGGACCCTGTCTCCATGACAGAACGGCCACCCAAAGTGCTCGCCGTCCCGGGTGAGCAGGTTGATTTCCTCGACCGGGAGGTTGTCGCCCAGCATGTCCCGTTCGTTCTGCGAGGCCCACATCACACCCGTCAACTCGTGCAGAGCGAGTCCAGCTACGTTGCGAAGCCCCTCCCCGATGATCTGCTCGCCTGAACCGTCGGCGGCGTACCGAATCACCGCGGCCCGTCGGGGATCCCTCTCCTCACACACGTTGCAGCTCGACCCAACAGCGACAAGAAGCCGCCCTTCAGCATCGAATGAGATCTCACGCGTCCAGTGGCTGCCTCCTGTGGGCAGGTCGGGGACAACGACCTCGGCCGTTTCATAGGACGGTCCACGATAGCGCACGATCCGATGGCGCTCCCCGACGTACATCCAGCCGTCGTGGAAAGCTAGACCGTACGGGCGATTCAGTCCCTCGACGACGACGTCACGCCGACTACCGTCTTCGGCATCCAAACGCACGACCGACCCATCACGCGAGAGCGCAGCGTACAGCGACCCGGCCGGGTCGAACTCGATGGTCCGAACACCGCGAAGCCCCGTTGCGAACTCACTGATCTCGAAGCCGGGGGGCACCGTCAGGGACTGCGCCGATGCAAACGACCAGAAGACGACCGCCAAAAGTGCTGTCAGCAGTCCAATCTTCACGATCGATCTGCTATTCACGAGCCTCTCCTGGCCGGTCGGCCCCTGTCGGACATGTACTGTACCCTGGGATCCGGTCAGGCCGGAATTCCGTTGCGCGCCGTATCAGCCAAAAGCTCGAGCACGCGAGTGACCTGTTCGGGCGAGTTGTACACATGCGTGGACAGCCTCATCCAACCGTAGCCGTACTCGCCGATCACCCGTGAGCGAATGTTCGCCCTCCGCGAAAGGTGCCGCTGCAGCGCAGCGGACTCCACCCCGTTCACGAGGAACGAGACCATACCCCCCTTCAGTCTCTCATCCGGCGTGGTCACGACCTGCACACCATCGATGGAGCGAAGACCCGTTTCGAGCATGCCTCTCAGGTAACGAATCCGCGCCTCGATCCGAGGCATTCGGATCGCCGTCGTCCATTCGACCGCTGCAAGGAGACCTGCCAATCGCGACTCGTCGAAGGTGCCGAGGTGGTTGAATCGGTGGGCCCCGAGCGTCTGGTCGTCCCAGCCACCCGAGGCGAGCGTCGGCCAAAGCCGTTCGCGCCACGGTTCCGTGAGATAAAGCAGCCCGGTACCCTGGGGCGCGAGCAACCATTTGTGCGGTGAGCTCGCGTACATGTCCCCCGAGACCTCGGCCAGATCGATATCGAGCATACCCGGTGGGTGTGCCCCGTCGACCGCCAGCACGATGTCGTTCGCGGCACAGCGGGCGGCGAGCTCCGGGATCGGGAACACAGTCCCGGTCGTAAACGTCAGATGCGACACGCAGATGACCCGCGTCGATGAGACTACGCCCTGCCAGACCGACTCCAGGAGTTCCTCGGGTGAGGTCGCAGTGGATGGAAGCGAGACGATGTCGAGTCGAGCACCTCGTCGCGCTGTAACGAGCTTCCAGGGCTCGAGCCCCCCGATGTGTTCATGGTCGGTCGAGAGTACGGCATCGCCAGGCCCGAGATCGACCCCGTTGGCGATAAAGTTCATCGCCTCCGTCGTGTTTCGCGGGAATACAAAGCCCTCGGGATCACCACCGACCAGACCGGAGAGCGAGGTCTTGAGATCATCCCAGGCGACCCCGGGTGGATGCGTCTCAGCTACGCGTCGCGTGTGTTCGGCGACGGCATCCACCACAACCCGCGGCGACGGTCCGAGCGTTCCGTTGTTGAAGTACATCCGGCCTTCGGGGATCATGAACTGCCCCCGAACGACCGACCAGAACAGTTCATCGTCCGGAGCCCCACCCGACTGGAGATCCCGCGCCAGTGCACTGACCGCTGCCGGCCACGCCAGCGAGGCGCCGCCCAGGACGGAAAGAAACCGACGTCGATCGACTGTCATGGTTCGGGGTTCCGGATCAGTCTTCCGTCTTCACCGCGATGAATGAAATCTCGATCAGCGCTCCGCCGACCAGGCCGGACACCTCCATGGCAACACGCGAGGGAGGCTCGATGCCCTCGAAATACTGAGCGTACGCCTCATTCATCTCACCGTACCCGTCGATGTCGGTCACGTAGACTGTGGCACGTACGAGGTCGCCGAAGTCCATACCGAGTTCTTCGAGCAGGCTATCGAAGGCACGCATGATGTTGTGTGTCTCCGCCCCCATCCGACCTTCGGTCATCTCACGCGTCTCGCGGTTCGCACCAAGCTTGCCGGACAGCCAGTAGGTGTTTTCGACCTGTACCGCCGCACTGAAGGGAATGCGTGCGGAGGGCTGATGTGCGATCCGTGGCCCCTCCTGCGCGAGTGCGGGCTGAGCAGCGAAAGCGACGAGAGAGAGAATCAGAACGAGACGCTTCACAAAGATCTCCTGAGCGGGGCCGGAGCCGTCGATGAGTTCCTGCTCGGGATCATGCCCGACCTGCTCACCTGGGGCAAGACGGTGAGCGCGTTCTGCCCCAGCATCTCCAGGCGAGCACGTTGGTCTACCTTATATCATGGTGATCCGCTCCAGTCGCACTCTGTCCTATGCCAGAGCCTGGCTCCGCGCTCCGAATGACTTCGTGGAGGACGAGGTCATTCTGGACCGGGATGGCGTGCCCGTGCCTGCAACACTTGTTCGTCCCCGGACCCAGACCCGGGATCTGCCGGTGTGGGTGGTCATGCACGGCATCACCCGGCCCGGCCGGGCTCACGAGCAACTCGTGCGGTTTACGCGAGCGCTCGCG
>JAKMDG010000078.1 GCA_022428035.1 Longimicrobiales bacterium | reverse complement strand
AAGTACTGCACGTCGAGGGAGGTACCGTGCTCGACCCCGCCCTGGTCGGGCTCGATGCGCCCGAGCAGGAGCTGGATCAGCGTCGTCTTGCCGACCCCATTGGGCCCGATGATCCCGATCTTGTCTCCCCGGGTGATCGTCGTCGAAAAATTCTGAACCAGCGGATCCGACGTCCCCTCGTCTCCGGCCTCACCTGCTCCGTACCCAAACGAGATGCCCTTCGCGACGATCACCCGGGTACCAGAACGGCCTGCCGTCTGAAGGCTGATCTTCACCTCAGCGGTGCGTTGACTCCGCAGCGATCGCTCCTTCCTCATGGACTGGAGTGCGCGAACGCGCCCCTCGTTTCTCGTCCTGCGCGCCTTGATACCGCGGCGAATCCACGTCTCCTCTTCCGACAGCTTCCGATCGAACTCCGCCCACTGCTTCTCCTCGGCCCTGAGCGCGTCCTGTTTTCGTTCGAGATACTGCCCGTAAGCGCACGCCCACGAGGTCAGGCGGCCGCGATCGAGCTCGACAATCCGGGTGGCCAACGCCTGTAGAAACGTTCGATCATGGGTGACGAACAGCAGGCTTCCATCATACCGACGCAGAAAGCCTTCCAACCACTCGATACCGTCGAGGTCGAGATGGTTTGTGGGCTCGTCCAGAAGAAGTCCATCGGGCTCCGAGACGAGGGCGCGACCCAGCAGAGCTCGTCGCTTCTGACCACCGGACAGGGTTTCGAAACGCGTCTCCGGCTGGAGCCCCATCAACGACACCTGCCGTTGTACGGCGTGATGGTCGGCAGCCTGGTTGGGCAGCCCGGCGGCGATGACCTCTTCGACCGTGTCAGGGAGGCCGGACGGGACCTCCTGAGGAAGAACCGCGATGCGTGTACCGGATTCGAGCGCGACCGTGCCCTGATCGGGCACAATCACGCCCGCAATGATGCCGAGCAGCGTGGACTTACCTTCGCCGTTTCGACCCACGAGCCCGACACGCTCCCCCCGTTCGATCTGGAGGGTCGCGTTGTCCAGAAGCGGTCTGCCGCCGAACGCGATGGTGAGATTCTGGAGGCTGACCAGTGACACAGCTGTTCCGGGGGTCGGGAAGCCCAGGTATGGAGCGGGGCCGAGAGAAGGTAGCGAAGTAGCGCGGAGGCGAGGCCAGGACTACCCCCGGTGCCGCATCTCTCCGGGAACCCTATCCTAGAGGGGGTCTGCCGAGCTCCCCCTGCCTGGCCGGCTGAACGCCGGACGCCCAACTCCGCCGATCCACCCTTCTGGAGACGCCATGCCGTACGCCCGGACAACCACCGGAGCACACGCTGCGACCGAGCTGGTCCCTCTGTACCGCCATCAGCTCGAAGCCTGCCGCCTCAGGCCGGCTGAATCCTGCCTGATCATCACGGACACGGCATACGATCCCACGCCGGCCGCAGCCTGCATGGGAGCAGCACTCGCACTCGAGGCGAACCCCTCGGTTCTGACACTGCCGTTCACCCGGCCGTTCTCAGGAGAAAAACTTGCCGCAACGCTGGCCGAAGCAGACCTGATCGTGGGATTCACGACCCATCGCCTGCACTACGATCCAAACGTGCGGGCAGCCCTGGACGGAGGAACGCGAGCCCTGCTTGCCGTTCAGCCGTCCCATGTGCTGCAGAGACTCACCGCCGATCCTCAGGTGGTGGCCCGGACACGACTGGGGGCCGAACGACTGGCCGCGGCCACGACCGTCTCTATGACCTCTGCCCGCGGCACCGACCTGACCATGACGGTCTCGGGTCGGCCGGCGTTGGCTCACTGTGGCGTTGCGGACGAACCGGGGCACTTCGACTTCTGGGGCGCGGCGATGGTCGAGATTGCACCCCTGGAGGGGAGCGTGGACGGTACGCTCGTTCTCGGTCGTGGAGACCAGATGTTCCACCTCGGTCGCTACGTCGATGACGAGGTGCGGATTCAGTTCGAGCATGGTCGCGCCGTCAGCATTGAAGGGGGGCTCGACGCCGTTCTGCTCGAGTCTCATTTGAGGAGCTACGGGGACCCCAACGCCTTCCTCGCGGGACACGTCGCCTGGGGTACCGACCATCGCGCATCGTGGACGGCCCCGCTTGTGCAGTTTCCCGAGGCTGGCGCAGGAAACGCGGACAGCGAAGGCTTTCTGGGTTCGGTCCAGGTCGAGCTCGGAAGCAACGACGATCAGTTCTTCCGCGGCGCCATCAGGAGTGACGCCCATCTCGGGCTGTGCATGCTCGAAACCAGCGTCGCCCTCGATGGCGAATGCGTCATCGAGGCCGGGCGCTTCGTGGGCTCACTCGAGCGCTGTCAGCCGGCAGGGTGACCGGGGCTGACTTCCAGCAGCCAGAAGTCCCTCATGATCTCGCTCCCTGCTTGAGCGCAATGGAGTTGCACGCCACGGATCCAGCTGTACTTGAAGCTGGCGGCAAGCCGACAGCCGCCGCGAACAGCTTGTCTGCCATTCCGCGAGGCGGAACCGTGAGCGCGCCTTGCTCACCGGACTCAATCTGCTACCGTTTCGACGGATTTCCGCATGTTCATGATCACCGCGGAGTTTGGGGCCTCACGACGCTCCTAGGACGACACCATGACTCAACCGAACGCCACCGACTCAGAAGATTTTGGCAGCCAGCGAGCGGAGGAGCTCGCCCGCGAAGCCGCCACGTGGGATGCGTCCAGCCTTCAGCAGGCGACCGACCTCGATATCCCGTTGGTCGACGTCGCGCGTTACTTCGAGAGCGGTGATCGCGACGAACTCGAGCGCTTGGGTGAGCAGATCCGGCATATCGGTGAAAACATCGGATTCCACTGTCTGGTCGGGCACGGGATCCAACACCACGAGTTCCAATCCGTCTTCGATGCGGCAGCTCAGTTCCTCACGCTTCCCGACGAGGTGAAAGGCCGGATCACGATCGACGATCCCTCCGCAGCGGCGGGCGGGATCGGGTGGCTGCCCCGTGGAGAGCGACGCCTGCCGGAGCGAGCCAAGGGTAACCTCAACGAAGCAGTCCTCTTCAAGCAGGACCGCACGCTGAGGCTGGAACACAACCCGTGGCTTCCCGAGTCGGTGGCCCCCGGGTTCCGGGCGGCCGTCGAGGCGTACGCGGAGAAGATCCAGCGCGTGGCAATCCGGCTCCTGCCTATTTACGCGGTCGCGCTCGAACTCGATCCCGACTGGTTCGAACCCGCGTTTCAGTCACCGTTTTATCGGCTGCGGATGACTCGATACGCCGACACCTCGGATGCCGACATCGATCAGTACGGAATCGCGCCGCACGTAGACACGACCTTCTTCACGCTCCTGGCCCAATCGGCACCGGGACTATCGATCTACGGGGAACAGCGGGGCGTCTGGCTCAAGGCACCGGTGATCCCTGAGGCCCTCGTGGTAAACACGGGAGAACTCCTGAAGCAATGGTCGAATGACCGTTTCATCAGCGTGAAGCACTTCGTGCCACCCCACCGTGGCGATCAAGACCGGTACTCCGTGCCCTTCTTCTTCAATGCAACGGCCGACTACCCGATGGAATGTCTGCCGACGTGCCACGGGCCCGACAATCCGCCGCGGTACCCGGCAGTCTCCTATCTCGAAAGCCAGGCCGCCGCGCAGAGAGAGTAGGCGTGCACCCACGACAGGGCGTCAATACACTCCAGCCGTGCGAAGGTGGTTCAGAGGGTGCCAGAGACGCACCCTCGCTCCGAACTCAGCGAAAGACGAGAAGTCCGTCCACCCTGGGAGTCCATTCCATGTCCGCGCTCACGGCCCAGTAGAGCGTCGGGTTGTAGAGAAAAATCCACGGCGCGTCATCTCGGACCATCTGGTAAATGCGCCGATAGATGGCCTGTCGATCGGCATCGGCGACCGTCCCCTGCGCC
>JAKMDG010000094.1 GCA_022428035.1 Longimicrobiales bacterium | reverse complement strand
ACTCTACCTGAAGTCGACCCCGATCGAATCGCCATTGGTGGAAACTCCCGGTACGCCAAGACATCCCTGATCGCAGCCGCGTTCGATGAAAGGATTTCGGCGGTGGTGCCCTCGCGAGGCAACGCAGGGACTGCTATTCCCTGGCGTTACGCGGACGGGATGTACTCGAATCAAACCCTCGAAGAGGTGAGTGGACAGTTTCGCTGGTGGTTCCATCCGCGACTCCGGTTCTTCACAGGCCGAGAGGACCGGCTCCCTGTCGACCAGAACATGCTTCTCTCCTTGGTTGCGCCGAGAGGCTTGCTACTGTCCCAGGCGTACACGGAGTGGCAGGGGAATCCCTGGGCGATCGAGCAATCGTACCGCTCGGTGAAGTCCGTCTACGAGTTCCTGGGAGCTGAGGAGAAGCTCGGTCTCCTCCAGCGGCCCGGAGAACACGCCGTGCGCCACTTCGTCATCGAGGAGTACCTGGATTTCCTGGACACGGTCTTCGGGCGAAGCTCGGACGGACGGCCCGAGATCTTCATCAACAACTACGCGTACGATACACTCCATCCGGTCACCCGTGATGGGTCGAATCCACCGCCGGTGGCCAACTGGGAGTCGGAAGCGTCCGATGGAGTTCCCTGGAGCGCGGTACGGACGGGGATCCGGGAGAGGATTGAGTGGGTCCTTGGAGATGCCCCGATCGTGCAAGCCCCTCAGTTACGACCGGACAGCCAAATCGACTACCGTCCGAGTGACCGGCAACGCCCCATATCCTATCCGAGAACGCTTTTCGAACGCCCGATCCCTATTGAGGACACGGGGAACGTGTCATTGCACTACGGGGATGGCCTCCGAGCGGATGTCTACTACGCGGCCAGGCCTCGCCCCGGTGGCTCGAAAGGAACACGCAGCCCCCGTGGATACCCGTCGCGTCGCTCCGTGCCTACGGTGATCTGGTTACATCCCTATGCGTACGCTGCAGGGTACTCCGCTCATGTCGGCGAGCCATTCAACACATTCGAGAGGCTGACCAAGGGGGGCTTCAACGTTGTGGGCGTAGACCTGATCGGGCATGGTACTCGAGTCGAGGAGACTCGAAATTTCTATGAACGCTATCCCCACCACTCCATACTCGGTCGTATGGTTACGGACATGAGCGACCTCATTACCTCGCTGTCCGAGGTCTCGATCGTCGATCCCGATTCCATCTATGTGGTCGGGTCCGGACTCGGTGCAAAGGTCGCTCTCTTCCTCGCCGCCCTGGACGAGCGAGTCCGCGGTGTCACCTCCGTCTGCGGCTTCTCATCGCTTCGCGACCGAGCGGCTCACGAAGACACTGAGGGGTTGACCCACTACTCTCATCTTCACGGGCTCCTTCCCCGCCTAGGGGCGTTTGTGGAACAGCCCGAGGACGTCCCCTTCGATTATGATGACATCCTCGCGATGATCGCGCCGCGGCCTACGCTCGTGATCGCGCCAACGCTGGATCGCTATCACAAGGTGGATTCAGTGCGCTCCCTGGTGGAGAGGGCTCGAAACGCCTTCAGGATGCAGGGGGACGAGGCGGGTCTCGAGCTCGAAACTCCGGAAGGGTTTGCCAACTTCGAGCGTCGCCCGGCGCGAACCAGCCACGTTATTCAATGGCTCAATACCCAAGCGGCGACTCACCTATGAGCGTGTCATGAGTTCTGAGAATCGAGCGGCCCAGAGGAGGGCGCTGACCCAAGGCCTCTCAGGGGCTATCCCTCTCGTCGTTTACCAGTGGGAGGCGTGGGATGGATTCATGATCGATAAGCTCGCGCCGCACGCGATCGTGAGGGAAGCAAGCCCGACCGAGGATGTGGTCAAGCTGCTCGACTCCCTGCCGAGCACACCGGGCGTGTTCCTGTTTCACTTGAACGTCTCGATTACTGAGAGCTTTCCGCTTCAGCGGCATGAGCTGATTGCCGGCCTTCATGAGCGAGGGTGGACAACCTGTAACGAGCAGGTGACCGACATCTCCAAGCAGGCAATACAAGCCCGACTGATGTCGGCTGGCTGCCGCTCCGTCCTGGGCCATGAAGACGGCAGCGCAGACGAGCTCATGATCATCAAAAGCAACTACAACTACGGAGGGGAAGGCGAACGTAAATTGCCCGAGGCCATCCGCGGTCGCCTGGGTATCGAGGACCTATGGTCTTCGGGCCTGGAGTACGCGACGTCTCGACGAGACGAGATTCCGGGCGAAGCCTGGCGTGACCCTTCCCTGACCATCGAGCGTTTCGTAGGGAACAAGCGAGGGCATTATTGTAGGGCTTGGATCGCCGGAGAGCGCACCCACCTCATCCAGCTCAGCTGTCCGGACGAAATCAAGACCGTTGGTGGCAGCGAATTAGTCGGGCTTTGGAACGCTCGGTTCGACTCGGCCTCAACCCTTCCAGATCCGATCGCGGATGGGGCGATGACCGAGGTCATCAGGGGTAGCAATGCTCTCGCCCTGGACTTCGGAGCTATCGACGTAATGCTGAACGACGCCGGAGAGCCATTCATCGTCGATGTGAACACGACGCCTTGGGGCCGACTGCACACGGGTTGGGAAGTGTCAGGCTTTCCCGACTACGTGCACCATCTCTCGGCTGGGTCAGCCAAAGCGCTGAGTCGGTCAAAGTCCCTACTACGCCCTCTCAGGATCTTGCTCCACTCCCTGGCCAGTCGTTCCTGACAGCCGGTGCCGACGACTTCGCCGCGCTAATCCCGCGGTTCCGGGTCGCGCCCGACCAGACCCATCGCTGCACCGGCCGCGGCGAACTTCAAAGACTCGATGACAGGGTCGGTGATCAGAGCCGCCGTGGAGAAGAACTCGAAGTTGGCGTAGAGAGCGAGATCGACGCCGCCCCAGATCATGATCCCGACCATGGCGCCGGTCTTCAGTCCATCAACGACCGAAGATCGGTCTCGCCAACTGATCACCATCGTGAGCAACACGGCCAGCACGAGCGCGCCAGCGATGTCGGCCCAGACAATCGCCAAGTCACGACTGACCTCGCTGGCCAGTTGGTTGTCGACAAACTGAGGAGGTAGAAACCGCTCAACGGCATAGTACCTTTCCCACAGAAAGAGACCGGAGAGGTACATCACGGTGCCGCCCAGTAGCGTCCTGGCCAAGAAACGCAGCATGCTTACCCTACTCATTGAATGAGACGTCGTATCTCAAGGGTTAATGGACACACTCCATGCCCGCTACCCTTTTCTGTCGTTCGCGGCACTCTGCGTTGAGCGCCTGAATCGAGTCGATCCCCGCGGGCGTCTTTGAACGCACTCACGTTGCCTTGAGGGTCTCATTGGAAGAACGAACCAGACGCATTCCGAAGGTGGCAGGGTCGGTGGCTGTCACCCCGCACAGAAGAGTTCCAGGCTACGAGCAGCAGCCTGATGCAAGCGCTGATGGGTCAGAAGCTCCGACTCCGCTCCCAAGCGGGACGGCACTGCCTCCGTCAATCCAACCCGCTGGGTTCCGTCCGCTACCAGCCTGGCCAACGAGATCGTCAAGACGACCGGACCTGCGAGGAGATGCCAAGCCCTGACCTGAATGTCGCAAGCTAGCGAGTCTCTGGAGGTCAGGGCGATTCGCGCGGAGCGTGAATCCCACTCGGGGCGGCGCTCGAAGTCTGCGCGGCAATGGAGTCGAAGCGTTCGGATACCTCGGGGCCGAGGGAACCTGCAATGACTCGCGCTACACGCTGGGTGATCGCATCCCAGTCGTGGGCACGGGCGAGGTCCACCCGTCGAGAAACGACTTCTTCATCCTCGGGCCGCTGCTCGAGGATTCGACGGATCTGTTCAGACCACGCGTCGACGCCCTCCGCCAACGCCACGGTTTGCTCGAAGTCGCGCAGTGTTCTGATGGGCGTACCCACGATTGGCGTTCCGGTCGCCAAGTACTCATGCAGCTTCAACGGATAGATGCAGTTCGTATATGCTGTCATTCGATATGGCATCATGCACACATCGAAGTGGCCCGGATATTGGAGCAGCTCATGGGACTGCTTCGCTCCCAGCAGATGAACGTTTGGGAGTCGGTCGAGTCGTTCAAGCACCTCAGGAAGTTCAGCGTGGAAGGGCGTGATGGCGCCAACGAAAACGAACGACCAATCCGGATGGCGTTCCGCCAGACTCTGAAGCAGATCCCAATCCAGTTGCTTCTTGAGCCATCCACAATATCCAATGCGCGGCCTCGGCACGCCCTTGAGGTCTAAGGGCTCGGACTGCTTAGCCTCAGCGGTCGAGAAGTCGACTCCATTCGGGATCTGGTACGTTCTTGGGTTGATCCCACCTTTCCTTTCCAAAAGACCGGGTGAATGTACGATGACCGCATCGGCGAGCTCGATGAGTTCCCTCTCATTGACGGGCATCGGAAGGCGAGTATCCGAGTAAGAGTAGTCGTCGATGATATGGTAGATACAACTGTCGTAGTCGATTCGGTCGAGTGCGGGTCTGAATTTTGGGCGCCATGTGTGGAGAGCTATTCGGTCCGCCCCTCGCCGGAAAAGCTCCTTCCGCGCGCGGCGAAGCCGAGCGGCTTCTGTGGCTCTTCCGAGCCATAACGGCTGATAGAAGATCGGGAGCCAGGGCGGCGGGTCGAGTGCGACCAGTCCACCCGATCTCGGAGGACGAACTTGCTCCCCTCGCCACGGCCTGTCCCGGAGTACCTGCCTCCACTCCAGTGCAGGGTTCATCCAGACTACGTGAAACCACCGGGCCAGGCGGACGAGGACTTGATGGCGTGACATCCACGTGGAGTCGAAGCGCTCCTGTACCAAAGCTACAACGCCGACCTCGGGAAGAAGTGGAGGACCGACCACGCCACGTTGCTCTGCACCGTGGGTGGATGCTCGAGGAGGAGTGACCATGGGGCTAGCTCAGGCTTGAGGGTCGTTGTCTCCACTCGACCCGTCTCGGAAAATCCGAAGGGTGTCTGACTCCGTTCGTCATCTGCGGCGGTGTTGTGTCCTGATTTGGCGTGCGCGTGGGGCGCGCGAGGCCGACTCCGTCGGACCCGGCCCAGCAAAAGACCCTTCTAGAGACCATCTTGTGATACAACGCGAAAGGGCCTGTGCAAGGCTTGGGTGATCTGACGACAGATGACCCGCCCAGTCGGAATTTGGCACACTGTCCTCCCACAGGGGCGCCCCAGGCTCGCGCTGACTCTGAGGCAGAAACCCGACTTTAGTCGGGTTTCGCGATGCACCTGAGCACCTTCCCGATGATACTCGCTGAGTCGATCACGAACCAGAGCCGCACGCTGATCGAGTGTGGTGGTCAGGAAACCCAACCGAGTTTGGCTGGACGCAGGTGGGGACTAGGGCCTTGGGCGGGCGTGTTCCTGTACGATTGGGAGCCAAGAAAACGTCCAGACTTCCTGAGTCGGGTGACAGAATCGTTTTTCGGGATCCTCTAATGAGCATCTGAACGCCTCTTCAAGGGGAGCTCGTCGTGAAACACCAACCGAATGTCTCAGCGAGCACCAGCGGATCTCAACGCCAGACTCGCTCCGGAATCTCGCCGCCGGTCGCGTTCGCTGCGGCAGCCGACTGCTTATATCAGGCGCGAGCGGTCTCGAGGCTCTGGGCAATACGAGGGCGCGCCGCATAGGCCTCACCGAGACGGAGGCCTGAGATCCTGTCTACGGCGCGGTCCGCCCTCAGCCACCACATGACTGCCTTATGTATGAGCGATGTCCGCGCCGCAGCCGTCGCTGAACATGTTGCCCACATCCCCGGCGGTGACCTCGCCCCCCCTGAGCACTGGCCGCGGTGATCTGCGTATCGGCCGTCGGTAGCCCGGCTAAACGCCCCAGGACCCATTGTATTCGGTGCTACAAGGTGGCTTCGATGTCGCCGGAGGCCGCCAGATCGCGAACCTGCTCAACGACACGGGACGTGCTCTGCCGGGCTCTGTCGAGATCCTGCGCGAAGGTCATCCGGCCGATCGAACACAGCCGACCGATCCACGTG
>JAKMDG010000089.1 GCA_022428035.1 Longimicrobiales bacterium | reverse complement strand
CGCTCCCAGCCCTCGAGTCTCGCCCGCGCGAACCCGACACCTCCGGCAGCAAGCGCCGTGACGCCGACGATCGCCGTGAGCGTCGCAATCATGATCGTGACCGGCGTGCCTTCGAGGAGGAGAAGTTCCGGCCCGTACACGAACATAAACGGAACCACGAATCCGGCACCTGCCAGCATGGCAGCGTACAGTGCCGTCTTGATCGGTGGAGCGCCCGAAATACCGGCCGCCGCAAACGCCGCCAGCGAGACCGGAGGCGTCACGTTCGAGATGCAGCCGAAGTAGAAGATGAACATGTGTGCCGCCAGTAACGGCACGCCCAGTTGCACCAGAGCTGGAGCACCGAGGGCGGCCAGGACCACGTACGCCGCGGTGGTCGGCAGTCCCATGCCCAGGACGATCGAGCCCAGACCGGTGAGCAGGAGCGCGCCGAAGAGGTTGCCCTGCGAGAGCGTGATGATCAGCTCGGACATCCGTAGTCCGATGCCGGTCAACGATGCCACACCCACCACGATCCCCGCTGCCGCACACGCTGCGGCGACCTGAACAGCACCGCGACCCGCCCGCTCCATGATGGCGCGGAGCTGCTGAGGCGACGGGCGAGTCGATGGACGGGCCAGTGCCATCAGGAGCGCGGTCGAGACGCCCCAGAAGGCGGCACGCATTGGTGAGCGACCCATACCGAGCAGGACCACGATAATCGCCAGCGGCAGCAGCAGGTGAAGCCGATCAGCGATCGGCTCGCGGTTCTGCTCCGTCGCAGGCTCGATGCCCATGCGGGCGGCACGGAAGTGAATGGCCGCCAGCAGCGCCGTGTAGTACAGGATCGCCGGGATGATCGCCGCGACCGCCACCTGCAGGTACGGAATGTTCGTCCACGTCGCGAGGATGAATGCACCCGCACCCATGACCGGAGGCATCAGCTGACCACCGGTGCTGGCCGCTGCTTCAATCGCGCCGGCAAAGAACGGACGAAAGCCCGCCCGCTTCATGAGCGGAATGGTGAATGTCCCGGTCGTCACCACGTTCGCGACGGCACTACCTGAGAGGGACCCCATCAACGCGCTGGCCAGCGCCGCCGTCTTCGCGGGGCCACCCCGTGTTCGGCCCGCCACCCGGTTCGCAATCGCGATCAGAAGGGCGCCTCCTCCAGCGGTTTCCAGCACTGCGCCAAAGAGCACGAACAGGTAGACGAAGTCTGCCGATACGCCGAGCGGAATCCCCCAGACGCCCTCTGTCGACAGATAGAGGTGCTCGATCAGGCGCGTGACGCCGTACCCGCGGTGCGCAAGAAAGCCCGGCAGATATGGTCCGGCGAACGCATACCCCAGTGCGAGGCCACAAACTGTGATCAGTCCCCAGCCCGTTGCTCGGCGGGCAAGCTCGATCACGAGGAGAATCGTGATCGCACCCATGATCAGATCCATCTGCGTCGGGCTACCCGACCGCGCGACGAGCTCCTGATTTTCGAGTGCCAGATACGCGCATGCGATGACCGACATGATGGCGAAGAACCAGCCCGTGACTTCGCTGATGCGCTCGCTGGTCGTCGGTTCCGCGTCCTCGGCACCTGCGCGAAGCCGCCTCTGAACACCTACGCCCAGGAAGCCGAGTACCGACATCAGGGCCAGGTGCACCGGTCGCTGCACAAGCGCGGTGAAGGGCGAAATGCCGGCGGCATACATATGGAACAGCGCGGCAGCCGACGAGACGACTGCGATCAGGATTGCCGTGACGCGGCCGCGCACGATACTCACGTCGTCCCCCGGCGGGCGGGCGTCAGGCGATCGATCGAGCCTGTAGAAGGCCGATGCCGAGCGCATATAGAAGGAAGATGGTCAGCATGATCACGGCAGCACTCGCGAAGGAGCGCCGCTCGTCGATTGCATGAGCACCCTGCGCAATTACGAGAATCGACCATATCACCGTCAGGTCCAAGAGCTTGGCAACGTTCCGCAAGAGCCCCGGCTCGAAGAAGGACGCGATGAACACGTCGAGCGTCAGCCGCAGCTCGAGGTTCTCGGTCCGGATCATCAACGGAAGCAACAGAACGCTAAACAGGACCGGAATGAACCACCCGTGTGAAACAGCCGCAAGATACTGGGCGTAACGCCCGTCATCTCCGAGAACGAAGCTGAAGATGACCGCGTACAGCGCAGCGATCCCGAATTGCAAGATCAGAGCGAAGATCACAGCGCCCGGTATTCGACCGTAGCGAAGGGCATTCATCTGAACGTCGCCGAACTCCGTAACATCAACACCCTGAGCGATCATCTGCTGACGGACCGTCTCGAAAATCAGATCGGCAGGCACAAGCGCCGCCGTCACGCCCGAGACCACCGTAGTGAGCACAATCATCCCCACCCATTTCGGCTGAGCGGCCAGTTGATCCATCAGCTTGCCGGGGCTGACGAAGGCATTGATCAGTCGGATCGGCAGACGATCAATGTGTGGCTCGTCCCGGGGAGCTTGGTCGTCTTGAGACGACTCCTCCGGGTAGGGCTCGGGTCCGTCGGTCCGCGCAGTCATCGTGGCCTATCGGTCCTGGAGTCGCGCCCGCTCGGTCGACTCAATCCGAATCGGCAACGGGCCTGGCGCCAGCGGGACACGGACCGAGCCTTCTCCCGAGGCGGCACGTTGGCTCTCGAACACCACCGAGGCCTGAAGATCCCAGAGCACATGGCCTGCGACACGCAGATCGGACGACTGCGTAACGGACATGCCCTGCACGTTGAGGTCGAATTCCGATGCGGTGGTGCCTTCCATTTCCACGACGAGGAGAGAACGACCGGTGATGAGCGTATCCCCCGTCACCGTGTAGGTGAGCACGGTCGTCTCCGACCGAATGCCCATGTCCGTCTCACCCCTGTACGAGACGGTGTCCACCCATTGATCACCGACGATGACTGCGCGCCCCGGAAGGCCGGGAAAGAACCCATGAGCGAGGGATATGCCAGAGAACATCTGGCTGGCCTCCTCGCGTACGTCAGGCTCCGACCGAAGGGTCGTGTTGCCCCTGCGGTCCAGTGAGAACTCGAGAACCCCATCAATGGCGTCCTCATCGATCAAGATGGGTGCCCCCATCGGATTCGAGATGCTGGCATCGAGTTCGGCTACGCTGAGTCGGACGTCAACCCCCTGATCGGTCGGCGTCAGAGCCACTGCGTACGTAGCCGTTCCCTCCTGGTTCAGCGCCAAATTCTGACCCATCATCGAAATCGATAGCGTGGTCTCGGACGAGTAGCCGTAGGTCAGGTCACGAGGCTCCGAGGTTACGTATTCGAGCGACGGGGGGGATGGAGGTCCACCTCCACAGGCGGAGATCATCACAGCCGCAAAGAGCGCGCCGGCAGTCTTCGTCATACGTCTGAACTCCTGGAATGGACGCACGGTGAAACGCGCGGACCGAGTACCTGAAGGATAGTATGAGGGGGTCTTTCCCGCGCCCGGTGGGGCTGCAGGCGCCCTTGGCGACTCAGGGGCCGACTGATATCCTCCGGCTCCGCCATTTCGTCCTGTATCGAGGTACGCAACGGACCTCGGTACTACCGTGAAGGTTGTCATGAGCTACCGCACCAATCCCGACCGAATTCTCGACAACATCGACCGCGCTCGAAACAGGGCCGCGGAGGCCGCGGGATTATACGTAGAGCGACAGGCGACCGGTCGTGAGCTCGACACGGAGATGCCCGATGTCGATGCGACCACCACGGAGCGCATGAAGCGGATCTTCAACATCCTGGAGCGTGCGTACACGAAGTGCGCTCAGCGCACTGAACTGGGGCGCCTCGCCTCTCGGTTCCAGGCTGTCGGCGACATCCATCATCACCATGCACGCGGAGACGTCAGCATCTCGATTCAGTACATGGATCACGAGCGCTATGACGACGTCGGTGTTTCTCCGTTCGAGGTCCGGCCCTACCAGGTCGCGGACGCGAAGAAAGAAACGAAGACCAGCCGAGCAGATGTGAACGCGCTCAAGATTCTTCGTGGTGAGCTGCGCGCCGGTATTCACGCTACCTACCAGAAGCTCGAGCCGCGGATCAAGGACGCCCTCCGTGACCGGGCCGATATGGGTCACGTCCAGGTGCAGGTCACGGTCGACCTCCGACCGGCGGAGTAGGCGCCCGGCTCCTGACCCGGCGCCTCCTTCTCCTCTTTCTCGACGGGGTTGGAATCGGATCGGGCGATCCGTCTGTCAATCCGTTCTTCTCCGCTGAACTGCCGACCCTGCAAGAGTTGAGTGGCGGGCGGCTGCCCACGCTCGAAGATCCGACACCTTCGGCGTCCGTGCTTCCACTCGACGCGAGACTGGATGTACCGGGGACCCCGCAGAGCGGCACCGGCCAGGCTGCACTACTCACCGGCGTCAGCGCCGCAGAGTTGAACGGCGGCCACTTCGGTCCATGGACACCGGTCGGCCTCCGTCCGATGGTGGAGAGCCGCAGCGTGCTCCGTCGAGCCGTCGAGGCTGGGTGCAGCGCAGCATTCGCCAACGCGTATCCGCGCGGATGGCCCGGAGCTCGCGGGAGCCGCCGAGTGGCGGGACCACCGCTGGCCGCCCGAGGCGCAGGTCTGCTCGACCGCCATGAGGAACGACTCGGAGAAGGCGAGGCGGTGTCCAGCGAGATCGTGAACGACGGGTGGAGGACACACCTGGGTCACGCAGGGCTACCAGACATCACGGCGGACCAGGCCGGCTCGAACCTCGCTCGTATCGCCAGCAACCACGATCTCACCCTCTACGCGCACTATGCTACAGACACGGCGGGGCACCGGGGCGGCATGCACGGCGCCGTGCACGCGCTGGAACGAGTCGACCGATTCCTGCGCGGACTGCTCTCTACGCTGGACCCGTCGGTGCTGCTGTTCATTGTGAGCGACCACGGCAACATCGAGGACGTGCGGACCGGTCACACCCAGAATCCTGCGCTAGGCCTCGTCGCCGGAAATTCGTCTGATCAGGCGTCGGAGCTGAGAGATCTACGAGACGTCACTCCGTTCGTGCTGAGCTTCCTCGAGATCGAGGGGTAATCCAGCGCGCTGAGAGATCATTTCATCCGGTGCCGGACACACGTCCCGAACATCCATCCCGTCGCCCGCCCCGATGTCGATCATGTCGCATGACCGATCGACCACAAATCCTCGGGGCACTTCTGACGCAAACCGCTGGCGTCGACGCCACCACCC
>JAKMDG010000068.1 GCA_022428035.1 Longimicrobiales bacterium | reverse complement strand
TGCTGCAGACCAGAGAGAGCAGCTCCGGGAGATACTTCACCTGTCCCGCGATGAACTGCTGCATGGTCGCGCTCATGTCGTGAGGGGCACCCTCTTCGTAGAACGCGTTCGCCCCGTCCTTCGACAGCGAGAGGTGGAGGTGTCCGCTCTGGCCCGGGTAGTCGTTGCTCCACTTGGCCATGAACGTCGCCATGAGCTCGGCCTGCTGTGCGAAGACCTTCGTGAAGGTCTTGAAGATCGCCGCACGGTCGGCGGCGTCGATTCCGCGGGTGTACCGGATGGCTGCTTCCAGGACCCCCGGGCCCGTCTCGGTATGGAGCCCTTCGAGGGGGCAACCGAAATCGGCCATCGAGTCGAGGAGATCGTGATAGAAGTCCGCGTGGACCGAGTTCCGGATCACCGAGTAGCCGAACATGCCCGGCGTGATCGGGGTGAGATCCCGGAAGCTCTTCTCGCGCACGCTGTGCGGCGTCTCGTCGAAGAGGAAGAACTCGTACTCGAAGGCGCCGTTCACGTCGAAGCCCATCGACGCGGCCTTGTCGATCGTTCGCGTGAGCACCGTCCGCGGGCAGACCTCGGCGTAGTCGCCAGCGAAGCTGCCGATCAGCAGGAGCGTGTCTTCTTCGTACGGGATGCGCCGGAGCGTCGACAGGTCGAGGCGAACTGGGGCATCGCGATAGCCGGTGTGCCACCCGGAGACCTCTACGCCGGGCCCTTCGTAGAGTTCGTCGTGGAGATCCCAGCCGAGGACGACGTCGCAGAAGCCGAAGCCCTTGTCGACGGCGCTCGCGAGCTTCGCTCGGTCGACGTATTTCCCGCGAAGGACCCCATCGACGTCGAAGATGCCGATCTTGAAGAAGCGGATCCCCTCGCGGTCGATCCAGGCCTCGAGCTCCGCCTTGTTGGTGACGGATGCTTCCTCGTTCATGCGGTTCCCCTCCGCGGGTCCGCGCTACGCGGACTCTTCACGCAAGTGATAGCTCTTCGGCCGAGTGACTGACTGAAAGCCCAGACTCGAGAGCGAGCAGCCGAAGCCCGAGTCCTTGACTCCCGTCCAGGCGAGGGCCGGATCCAGGTAGTCGCACCGGTTGGCGAAGACCGTGCCCGCCTCGACGTCCTCCGAGAGGCTCGCGGCCCGCTCGAAGTCTCCGCTCCAGATCGAGGCGGTGAGCCCGAACTCGGAATCGTTCATGAGCGCGATGCCCTCCGACTCGTTGGCGACCTTCATGATTCCGATCGCCGGGCCGAAGGTCTCGTCGACCATGAGCGACATGGTGTGATCGACGTCGACGAGGACCTGAGGCGCGAGATAGCAGGACGAGCGACCCGGCACATCGAAATCCCCGTCGCCCACCAGCTGCGAAGCGCCGGCGGAGACCGCAGCCGAGACCTGGTCCCGGACGAAGTCGGCGGACTTGGCGTCGACCATCGGGCCGATCGACGTTTCTTCGTCGAGGGGGTCGCCGAGCCGGTAGCCCTTCGCGATCCGCACGAACTCGGCGACGAAGTCGTCGAAGACCCGCTCGTGGACGTAGATGCGCTCGATTCCGCAGCAACTCTGACCCGCGTTGTAGAACGCCCCGTCGACCAGGTTCTCCGCGGCGAAGGCGACGTCCGCGTCTTCGAGGACGAGGGCCGGGTCCTTGCCGCCGAGCTCCATGCCGGCGTGGATGAAGTTCTCGCTGGCGACCGCGCGGTAGATCTCGTGGCCTGCGCCGACGGAGCCCGTGAACGAGACGTAGCCGTGCGGGGGGGAGCGGATCAGGTTGGCCGTCACGCCGTGGCTCATCGGGACGGCCTGGACGAGGCCCTCCGGTGCACCGGCGTCGGCGAAGGACTGCGCGAACTGGTCGGCGACCAGAGCGGTCTGGGAGGCGTGCTTCACGAGCACGCTGTTGCCAGCGAGGACGGACGGCACGATCACGTTGACGGCGATCGCGAGCGGGTAGTTCCAGGCGGCGATGTCCAGGACGACGCCGACGGGCTCGTGGCGGATGAAGCGGCGGAAGCCCGGCTTGTCGGGCAGGACCTCGTCGGCGAGCGCCTCCTCGGCGATGTCGCAGAGGTGCTCCGTCCGCTCGACCATCGTGCGTTCGAACTCGCCGCTCGCCTGGCCGAGG
>JAKMDG010000059.1 GCA_022428035.1 Longimicrobiales bacterium | reverse complement strand
GACGCTTCGCGGGCCGGGCGTTGCGCGTGGCCGATCGCCTCTAGCTCGTAGCGCTGTGGATTTCACTCGATGGGATGCATGGAGTGGACGCCGAGGTGGCTGCGCAGGCTGTCGCGGAGGGGGCTGGTCTCGCGGCGTGGAAGTTCACCGAACTTCAGGCGGAGGACGAGGAGTCACCCACAGTGCTCGTGAACGCCGTCGATCTGGTCGGTGGAGAAACGGCTGCATCCTCAGCGGGTGCGATGGCAGGTGCCGCGATCGCCCGGGCGGTCAACTTTTGCCGTTCGTTACAGGACCGGCCCGGGAACGTTGCGACGCCAACGCATCTCGCGGACGAGGCGGAGCGCATGTGCGCCGCGATGGGGCTGGACGTCACGATCTTCGATGAGGCCCGGATGCGTGAAGAAGGGATGCATGCGCTGCTCTCCGTGACGCGTGGTTCCGAGGAAGAGGCTCGGTTCATCATCATGGAGCATCGCGGCGGTGCAGACGGTGAAGCACCACTGATCCTGGTCGGGAAGGGACTGACCTTCGATTCGGGAGGCATCTCCATCAAGCCTTCTCAGGGCATGGAGGAAATGAAGTACGACATGTCCGGGGGGGCCGCGGTGATCGGTGCGATGCAGGCGATCGCCGAACTTGGCGTCAACGCCAACGTTGTAGGCCTCGTCCCGTCCTCGGACAATATGCCGTCGGGTACCGCGACCAAGCCGGGCGACGTGATCTCGAGCCTGGCCGGCAAGACCATCGAGGTGATCAACACCGATGCCGAGGGACGGCTGATCCTCGCCGATGCGTTGGCGTGGGGCGCCCGGATGAAGCCAGCTGCGATGGTCGACTGTGCCACGCTCACGGGCTCGGTGATCATTGCGCTTGGGCATCACGCAGCTGCGGTGCTTGGTAATGATGACAAGCTCGTCGCGGAGCTGCGCGACGCGGGTGATGCATCGGGCGAGCGGTGCTGGCAGCTACCGCTCTGGGACGAGTTTCGAAAACAGCTGGACTCCCACGCGGCGGATCTGCAAAACATCGGTGGCCGACCGGGTGGATCGATTACGGCAGCTGCATTCCTGAAGGAGTTCGTCGCAGACGTACCGTGGGCCCACCTCGACATTGCGGGTACGGCCTGGGGTGAAGGGAAGTTGCCCTATCAGAGGAAGGGGGGGACGGGCTTTCCGACGCGCCTCCTGGTCGAATGGGTCCGGAGGCGCGCGGGGTGAAACACCTCTGCGCCCGGCTTGGACAGGCTGCGGCGCTGACCGTTGTCGTCACGCTCGCGGGCGCGGGCTCCTTACGTGCACAGGAGCCCCCAGACTCGGTCGTAGTGGGCGATGCGCTGGTGGTAGGGGACTCACTCACCTTCGATTCGCTGGCGGTTGGGGATACGCTGTCTCCGGGGGACTCGGTGTCTGCCGACACGATCTTCTACAACCTCCCGCGCAACCGGGCGGTGGAGCCGGCCTCGTTCGCGACCGGAGTCTGGGAGTGGGATCGCGACGACATCATGGCGAATGGGGCCAACACCCTCGCCGAACTGTTCCAGACGCTCCCCGGCGTGATCGCCCTCCTGGGTGGGGACTACGGCACACCTGCTTCGGTATCGGCCTTCGGGCAGGGTGGGGGCGGCCATCGGATCCTTCGCGACGGACTCGAAATATACGCCATCGAGGGTGGCGTCCCGAATCTCCAGCTGGTCGGTCTGGCCGGGATCTCACGGGTGCGCCTCGATCGGTCCATGGGGCAGATGCTCATCGAGATGTGGTCGCATGAGTACGACGACGGGCGACCCTTCTCGGTCATCGAAGCCGGTACCGGGGACCTCGACACAAATCTGTTCCGCGGTATCTACGCGGATCCGACGGCACTCCGCGGCAGTATCGCTGTCGGTCTCGAGCGGATGGATACCCGGGGCAGAGGCCGAGAAGGCACCGAGAGTGGAAATCGCACAGGTGCCTGGGTTCGCTACCAGTTCCACGCTGGGGAGCGCTTCGGTCTCGGGCTGGATTACCGGAGTATCTCGGCCCAGACCAAGGTCGAGGAATACACGCCGACGTCCGAGCGCGGTGATCTGTCACTGCGAGCGGCCTATCGGCCTCTGGGCGGTGTAACCCTATCGGCGTTCGCTGGACGCACCACGTACGGGGTTGAGTCCTCTGCAGACTCGTCGCTCTTCGTGGGAGGCTCACGATATCAACTCGGGGGTGCGCTAGGAGTCGAGCGCGGGGCACTGTGGCTGCG
>JAKMDG010000028.1 GCA_022428035.1 Longimicrobiales bacterium | reverse complement strand
GGGTGGGCGTTATCGCGGTGGACGTTTCTTCAACTTCAATGGGACGGCCGGGCTGTGGCGCCGGAGCTGTCTGAATGAGGCGGGCGGATGGGAAGCGGACACGCTCACAGAGGATCTGGACCTGAGCTACCGGGCCCAGCTCGCCGGCTGGCGATTTGTCTACCTGGACGACGTCGCTGTGCCCGCAGAGATCCCGGCGACGGTGTCTGCGCTCGAGGTCCAGCAGCGTCGATGGGCACAGGGCGGGGTGCAGACAGGACGGAAAATTCTGCCCGGGCTGTTGCGATCACCGCTGCCGGTCTCAGTGAAGCTCGAGGCCGTCGTGCACCTCTTCGGTCATCTTGCACATCCGCTCACGTGGGGGCTTGCCTTTCTCCTGTTCCCATCGGCTGTTGCCCGCCGGGCGCTCGAACTGGATCATCTGCTCGGGCTTGATCTCCTGCTGTTCGCGGCAGCGACGATGCCTTTCGTTGTGTTCTACTGGACCGCCGGTGAGCAGCGAGGCCGGCTTCGGAAGGGTCGGGTCCGCAGCGTGCTGAAGACGCTCGCCCTGGGAATCGGCCTCTCCGTACCGGTCTCGCGGGCCGTGTTCCGCGGTCTGTCGAGGACAGGTGACCCCTTCGAGCGCACACCCAAGCGAGGTGATCGCGGGCACGACCGCTACGCGGCTGTTCGCGTCCCGGCAGACGCCTTCCTCAAGGCGGCCATGGCGGTCCTCATGACCACCTACCTCGTCTCCGCGGTCCGGGGTGCGTACTGGGGTCAGATCCCGTTCATTCTTCTCTTCCTGTCCGGCTACACGGCACTTGGATTACCCCAGCTACGAGGTGCTCTCATGGGTCTCGCTGGATCGGGTGGTCCACGCTTCGTAGAGCATCAGCGCGAAGAACGGGAGCCAGAGCACGGCTCGCGCGAGCAGAGGCTGGGCCCACTCGCCGGTGTTCTGATAGCTCCCGAGCCCGAAGTAGCCGGTGAATGCGAGGCCGCTTAAAAGCAGCCATGGACGACTCCGACGCAGGACTGCCATCGGGAGCATCCAGAGGACGTACCAAGGGTGCAGTGTGGGCGTGAACACCATGCCTGCACCCAGAACCCAGAGCAGCGCCCGGTCCAGCTCCATGGCCTTCCAGGCCGTCCACCCGATGACGCTCAGGACGATGACGGCGGCCATTCGTTTCGCGTTGCTGGGGTCACCTGCGATCCACTCGAGCACGCCAAATGCTCCCTTCAAGAACCACCAGTGCTCGCTGTAGGTGCGCAGCCCGGTGAAGAGTGCCTGTCCCGCGCTCGCGTAGGGGACGTAGAGGAGTACGACCGTCAAAAAGAATCCGATCGCGGCGGGCAGGCCCTGTCGTCGGACCAGGGCTGGAAGTGCGGCCGCGGGGGCGAACTTGGTAAGGGTGGCGATCGCCAGCGCTACACCAGCTGGAGCCCCTCCTATGTTCATCTTTCCGGCGAACCGGATCGCAAGGGCCAGCGCCAGCAGCCCGAGCGATTCAAGGTGACCGCTCCACGCGACTTCGACGAGGAGCAGGGGCGACCAGAGCCAGAGCAGAAGAACCGACATCTCGTCTCCTCCGCGGTCGCGCACGGTCCGGGCGAGAACCCACGCGGTCGCCAGATCGCATCCGATCCACACCGTCTTCATCACGAAGACGCTCGACCCGGCCAGCGCGATCAGGAGGAAGACGAGCTGAGCCGCTGGTGGGTAGATGGTAGATACAGAAGGATTGTTGATGGCCTCGTGATAGCCCGTTCTCAACTCCGATACCTCCATCGCATCGGGCGCATGTTCGTACGGATTAATGCCCGCCGCCTGGACGTGCCCGTCCCAGAGGTAACGGTTGACGTCGTCGGAGAGTTCGGGAGCGAGTGGCAGCAGTGTGAGACGGACCACAATGCCGAGGCCCCAGATCAGCTGTCCTGGCGAAGGGCCGGCGCCACCGAGCGCGGCGGCACCGTCGGCCGTACGCCCTCGAATGAGGAGACCGGCCGCAGCGGCGTACGCAGTGAAGGCCATGCTCAGGAGAAGAAGCCCCGGCCACGGGAAGTGATGTGCCTCGGGGATCCACGCAAAGGCGATCAACAGGCTGACCTCGATCAGGCCCAGCCCGAACCAGAGACGCATCACCGGAGGAAGGCCGCGTGAGCAGTCACGACCAGCTCCGTATCGCGGTGTTCATGCCCGCGTTGAACGAGGAAGACGCGCTGCCCCTCGTGCTGAGCGCGATCCCCGACTGGATCAGCGTGGTGGTCGTCGGTGACAATGGATCCACCGACCGCACTGCGGAAGTAGCGCAGGAGGGTGGTGCGCACGTAGTTCACGAAGACGAGCGCGGGTATGGCGCGGCATGTCTCGCAGGGATCCGGTATCTCGCATCCTTGGAGAGGCAGCCCGACATCATCGCGTTCATGGACGCAGATGGTAGTGACGACCCGGCAG
>JAKMDG010000012.1 GCA_022428035.1 Longimicrobiales bacterium | reverse complement strand
GTGCCGTACATCTCGTTGAGCACGTCCACAATGATCTTCATCGGTAGCGCGATGGTCGCGAGGTACATCTCGTCGCCTTTCAGGTTTCGCAGACTCTCGATCAGCTCTTTGATCTCTTCTTCGTTCATGTCAATTCAGGGGGTCGGGGTCGGGGTTGGCAACGTGCCACTCTCGCCAGTACTTCAGCTCTTCCAGGGCCTCCTCGAAGGACGGCACCCAGTAGCAGTCTCGGTCGGGCTCTTCGGCCCCGTAGGGAGAGATCTTCCAGTCGGTCTCGTCGGGCGTCTCGCCGTCACATCGGAGCATGACGGGTTGGTATCGGTGAATCACCAGCCAGCCTCCACGACGCGGTTGAACAGGTCACCCTCGCGCTCAAGCTCGGCGTCCACGGCCAGGAGCACGGATTCGTACAGGTCCTCGCCTTGGTGGAACAGCTCGCCGTCTGGGCGTTTGATCGCCGCGAGGTGCGGATCCATCGGGTTGCCGGGGATCCCGAGAAGCTCCGTAGCCACGAGGTCCGGGTCCTCGATCTCGACGCACTCCACACGGAGAGATGACTCGATGAGATCCGAGGTGCCGGTCTGGCGACAGGTCGGCGTCAGGCTGTAGGAGACCTTGAACCGCGCTCCGCACAGGTCAAAGGTGAAGTCGTGGTCAGTCATCGTGGCTCCAGGGGTCCATAGGGGTAGAGTTCAACGGCCCACGCGGAATGGTACTCGATCCAGACTACCCTGTGGGCCGGGTAGCCTTTGAGATTGTCGAAGGCCCAATCGCGGGCCTCCTCGAAGCGGTCGAAGAGCTTCACAGCTCCCTCAGGGCGTCAATGACGACCGTGGTGTGGTTTCCTTCCTCTACCAGGGCATTCAGCATGACCTCGAAGGCGTGGAGGGATTTAATGTGAGTGGAGCCCGTAACGTCGAGGGAGAGGGAGAGGTTCGACGCAGTGCTGACTGCCATCATGCGGAAGCTCCCGTAGTTGCGGTAAGCCTTGTGAGCGCCTTCACAGATCTTCTCAGCCCAGGCGGGCACGTCGGAAGAGCCGGGCCTCTTGCCGAGGCTCTTGAGGCCCTTGGTCTGGCTCGGGCTCAGGAGGGTCGGGTCGGGTTGCACGCCCTTAGCATCCTTCAGGGCGCTGAAGATGGCATCCTCCACGGAGCCTCGGCGTAGTGTGACGAAGGGAGTAGTTTTCATCGGGTCGGGGTGGTAGGGGCGGTAGGGGTAGAGGCGAGGAAGGCAGTGGCCCAGGCGACGTGCTCACGGGCGAAGGCGATGGTCTCCTCGCTGTACATCCAGGCGAGGGGGCCGAGGTCGGCGCGGGAGGAAGGGATGCCACGCAGGTACTCCTCAGCCGCGGCCAGGGATTCGCGGACCTGATCGGTGGTGGGCTTCATCGGGCGAACCTCTCAGCGTAGGTGTCGTAGTCGTAGCCGCCGTCCCCGGACAGGGACGGGGGGTTGAGATGGGCCGCGCGGCCCAGGTAGGTCTCGGTGCCGTTCGGGTGAGCGGCGTGCCAGCGGGAGCAGCCGTCCATGTAGACGACGGTGCCGTCCGCCAGGAGCAGGTCAAGCTGCCCGGTGTAGGCGTCTGCGGGGATGACGGTCATCGGATCGGGGGTAGATAGGTAAGGTGCGCGTCCGTGCGCCAGGGGCCTCCATCAGACAGGAGGCGACGCCCGCCGGGTGAGCGGCGGGTGCGGGGGCCTTCGTGCGGCCCCCTTGGGGATCTAGAACGAGAAGTCGTAGTACTCCTCGCGGTAGCCGAGACCGAGCCGGAGGCCCTGGCCCATACGCTGGCCCTTCTCGACCCAGCGCCCGTTCTTGCGGAGCGTGAAGACCTCCACGAGGCCGTCCGGGTCGCGCTCGTACTCGTAGACTTGGCCTTCGCTCATGCCGTTCTTGTCGATCCGCTTCGAGTGGTCGCGCTGAATTGCGACCTCGCGGCCCGAAGGGGAAACACGGATGACCGTGGCGGGGTGCCGATCGGACCAGTAGAGCACGGTCGCGGGCATACCGACCTCGGGCTTGACGGCCCCGTTGCAGTCGGCCAAGTAGCGGTTCGTGAGGCCCATCAGTTCACCTCCCCGTTCTCCAGGAGGTTCGACTCCAGGTCGCTCATGGGATGGTCCACGAGGTCGCCCACGAGCTTCGTGGCGTCCTCCAGGCACCCCTGAGCCGACGTGGGGAAGTCCTTCGTGGCCAGCACGTCGTCCTCCAGGAGCTTGGCCAGGACCTCCTGCACGTCGGTCATCCGATCGTAGAGGGCGTCGGCAAGCTCCCCGAAGGTGAGCTGCTCGTCGCGGATGCTCTGGGTCGAGTTCACGGACCCGTTCCAGTCCACCGTGGCCCGGCCCTCGGTGGAGACCAGGGCGATCTTGTCGAGGGAGACCCCTCGGGCCATCAGGCGGATGACCGCCTCCGTCTTGTTCGTGGCGGCGTTCCAGGCGTTGGATCCGCGTGCGATGTAGGTTCGCATGATAGGTAGGAGTTGGGCCGAAGCGGAATGCTTCAGCGACTCGGTCAGTCTAGCAAACGGTCCGGGGGTGTACAGAGTCAGGAGCTAATTCCGGGGCGCTTTATGTCTGTAGTGTCGTTCGGGTAAACCCGCAGTCTGC